>CAZLZQ010000010.1:0-28474 GCA_964564065.1 uncultured Arcobacteraceae bacterium
GCCTCTGCCTTCCAAGCAGATTGTCGCGAGTTCGAGTCTCGTCTCCCGCTCCATTATAAAATCAAATTTAATAATATTGCTTCAGTAGCTCAGTTGGTAGAGCAGCTGATTTGTAATCAGCAGGTCGTAGGTTCAAGTCCTATCTGAAGCTCCATAAAATCAACTTTAAACAAAAACTATCTAAACAAACATTAACCTAATCTTTAGTAAAATACTTTATGAAAATTATACTATCAATATTACTATTTACTATTGTTTTATTATCAGAAACAATAAATTTTAAAGAGACAAGATATATGGCTGCATTAGATTTTGATCGTGCTAAATACGGTAGTTTAGATATACAAGATGGAGTATTAATTTTAAATTATATTAAACCTGTTAAGGAAACTATATCATATTTTGATGATAAACTTACAATTTTAAAAGCAGATGAACTTTTGGAATATAGTTTTGAAGAATATCCAAATGCAAAATATATGGGCTTAATATTAAAAGCAATTATTAAAAATGAGTATGAAACATTGGATGAACTTTTTGATATCAAAAAAGAAAAAGAATCTATTGAAATGATATCTAAACCTATTATTTATAATACAATAATATCAATTGATATTTCTAAAGTTAATAAAATAATTAATAAAATAATAATAAATATGACAAATAAAGATAAGATTACAATTGAAACAGTTAATTAAACTTTCTAATTTTATAATATTTTTTTTAGCATTAACTCTTTTTTTTATATTTCAACCACACCAAAAGATATCACTAGAATTATCGTCTATGTTAACAGGTGCAGATAAAAAATACTATCAGTTATCTGAAAAATTAAGTTTTGTAAAAACATTTCTCGTAGCAGTTGAAGGTTTTAGTAAAGAAGATTTAAAAAAACTACAAAAGATAAAAAAAGAATTATTATTAAATAGTGAAATAACTATTAACAATCAATTAAATAATAAAAATTTTCAAGAATATAAAAAAACTTATAAGTTATATTTGAATAAATTAAAATATAAAAATTCAAATGATATTGATACCCAAAAAGAGTTGAAAAATATTTATAATAAAATGATATCATCCCCATTTTATTTTAACTTAGATAAAAATGACCCTTTAAATATTATTTCTAATGAAACTCCTAATAAAAATGTACAAATCAAAAATGGTAATCTTATAATTGGTGATTATGGTTATTTAGCTGTATTTTCAATAGAATCAAAAATTGATGAAAAATCTAGAATTAAAATATATAAAGATATTCATAAAATATTAGATAAATATACAAATATAAAGTTTTTTAGTCCTATATTTTTTTATGTAGAAAACTCTAAAAAAATACAATCTGATGTTTTTTTAATTGTTATGACATCTATGGTACTTTTAGGAATACTATATGTTTTAATATTAAAAAATATTTACTTATTTTTTAATATTGCTATATCTTTAGCTACATCAGTGATAGTTGGACAACTAATTGTAACATCGATCTATGATTCTGTTTCTGTCATTGCATTAGTATTTAGTACAGCGATTACCTCAGTATCAATTGATTATATGTTTCATCATTATTTACATAATCATTATAATAAAAAACTTGGATTTAATAAATCTGTTTTTTATGGTTTTTTAACAACAATTACAGCTTTTATTTTGATGTCTTTTATTAACTTTCCATTAATAGGTCAAATTTCTATATTTAGTATTGCATCATTAAGTGTTGCATATATACATTTTGCATTTATCTATCCATATTTAGGTATTAAACATGTAGAGCCTTATTCAAAGGAAAATTATAAAAGTCCTTTTGAGATAAAAGGATATAAAATACTTTTATTTTCTCTTATCGTTATCATATTATCAATGTTTTACTCTAGAGTGGATTTTAATATTAAAAATTTAGATTATCAAAATAAGCCATTAATAGAAACAGAAAATTTTTTTAAAAAGAATTTAAATCAAAATAAAATGGCTTCTATTTTAATAACAGGAAATAGTTGTGATGATTTAATTGAAAATGCAAGAATTATTAAATTATTTGATAGTAAAGCATTATCTCCTTTATCTATGTTGTTATCTCCTTCTGAATATATTAAAAAGCAAGAGGAGATAAAAGCATTTAACTTTAAAAAATTAAAAGAAGATTTAAATAAATTTGATAAATCTTCAGGATTTAAAGATAATTATTTTAAAGATAGTTATGCTAGTAATCAACTTTTCAAAAGTTATCCAAAATATACGATGAAAATGATAAAAGATTTAGGTTTTGATATCGTTTTAGATGATGGAAAGTATATATCGTTTGCAATGGTTGATCCTGACAAAATTAATGATATTTTAAAATTTGATTTTGTTAGGGATGCTCAAACAAAAGTACTATTTGAAAATTCTATAAAAAAAGTACATAATGAATTTATGTTATTTGGTGGATTAACAATGCTTTTCATAATATCTATACTAGCTATCGTAACAAAGAGAAGGTTTCTTCAAGCCTTTACATATATCCTTTTTCCTGTATCATTAATACTATGTTACAGTTGGTTTGTACCATTAAATATTTTGCATATGTTTATGACATTTGTTGTTCTTGCAATAGGTATTGATTATGGGATTTATATGAATGAGGCAAAACTATCACATAACACGACATTGGCTATTATATTTTCATTAGTAAGTACATTTGCAGGATTTGGAGTATTGGCAATTAGTGATATAAATTCTTTATATTCAATTGGGATGACTGCTATTATTGGTATAGTTGGTATATTATTTCTACTGTTATTTCAAAAAAGAGGAAAGCAAAAAAGATAGATTGTATTTTATACTACAATCTATCATAATTTTATATATTAATAGATCTCGAATTTTAAATAGTTATTATTAAATTTGCACTTATTATCATATTGACATTTTATAATACTTTTTTTAGATAATTCACGTATTTGTTTTCTTAAAATACCTTTTTGCATTAGTTTAGCACTCAGTAATTTTAAATTCTTTTTTGAATTATTTATATTTTCTTCTTTTGGTACTATACTAGTTATATATAAATTAATGTTAGGATTTAATCTTTCTTCTTTTTTAAATAGTCTATATAAACTATCAATCTTTTTTCTTTGTTCAAAATATGTTTCTTTTTTAAGTTCTTGTTCTTTATTTAAAGCTTTAGCATAAATTTTTATATCATCTACTGAAGTATATTTACTAAACAAGTCTAATCTTTTCCCTTCGTTAGTATGATCTTTTGTAGGAACAGTAGTAAAGAGTTTAAAGAATAATTCTCTAGTAATTTTAGAGTTTATTGGATTGATATTATTAATAGTCTTATATTTTATAATTGCATTTTCTAAATCACCATTCACTTCTAATAATCCTCTTTGAATTAATGATGGAGCAATAATTTGAGGAAGGTATGCTTTGTTTTTTTTATAATAATAATCTAATCTATCCTCAAATTCTCTATCATATCTACCTCCTCTACATTCCCAATATGGTAGTATATTTAACTCTCCAAATAATTCAGTTAGGCTAATTTGAAGTAATAATCTTATTCCTGCATGAATTCCTTGAGCTTTAGTAATATTTGCATTCATTCCAAATCCATTACCATAAATAGAAATTCCCCAATCATTAGAGTCCTCTATCTTAATTAACTCCATTTTATATGATGTAGAAACATAAGGTTCATACTTTTCAATTGATTCAGTTTTATTTATTAGATTAAAATCAATTGCCATTGTTTGTATTTCTCTCTTATATCCTCCTCTACCATCTCCATCTGTTTCACCTTTTCCTTTACCTCCCGAGCCACCAAAATAAACTCCTGCTCCTTCAGAAGATGAAAAATCAAATTCAGTTATAGCTGCATTAACAATAAAATAAGCATCTTCTCTATTGTTTACAACTACAATACTAGAACCTAATTTATTAAATGCAGTAATTAGCATAGTTTTAAAGTTTGATGGTAGTTTCGCTTTATTTGCTGTTTCATTTTGTATATTATTTATATAAACTCTAATAGGTTCACTTCCATCATCAGAAATTTTATAAAGAGTATCCATACATCTTAGGGTATCTGAATATTTTGTTATATTTTTTACTTGTTCTTTTTCTGGTAAGTTAACTTTTGGTATACTTTTTTTTGCTATTTCACTAGTACATCCACTAAATAATATAGTTATTATTAGAAAGATAATAGGTATCTTAAATATTCCTATTTTATTTTTTTCGTACATATTAAATCCTTGTTATGATACATTTTTATAATTGAAATTTGATCTTAATAAATGTATCTATTTTTATTTGATCATTTGAATATTATAATATAACACTCAAAAAATCAAATTTTAAGTATTTCTTATTTAATGTTTACTCCAAAATTAGTATTAATGCCATCTATATTAGTATTCTCAATTGAAATATTATTTATGATTTTGGTATTTTTAGTGGACAATAGTCTTGGATTTGAACAATCTATTATAGTTCCCTCAATAATTATATATTTAATTTTATTTTCTTTTTTTATTCGATAATTATCTCGTTTAAGATCTCTACATAATAATCTGATATTATATCTTTTATAAATTTGTCTTAAATTGATTTTATCTTTGAAGGTTTTAAAATTTGGTTTATTATTTATAGGTTCACTATTATCTTCTTTAATGTATTTGACAATATTTTGATTATCTTTAATTAGAATATATTTATTATTAGATTTTTCTATTAGTTGTTTATCTCTGATTTCATAAAAGATTGGTGCAGCATTTATTGTAGAACTAAATGATATATAATTAATTGAAATTATTAAAAAATATTTCCATAAAATATTACTATTAGTTATGTACATTACTAAATCCTCTTTGTATTCTTTTTTTAAAAAAAGTTCCTTCTATATTTGCATCATTTGCATTAACCTTATTTGTTATATTAGAATTAATAGTTTCACCTTTATACTTATCTACTTCAACACCAAGGTTAATATTTCCACCTTGAATTGTTGTATTTTTAACAGAAACATTATTTATTATTTTACCACTAGAGTAACCATTTGTTTTCACACCAACGCTTGCATTGGAACAATTTATTGTTACATTTTCTATTGTTACCCAGTTTACTTTTGTTCCTCTTTTATGAAAATAATCTTGTTGTAGATTTTTACATAATAACTTTATATCATATTTTGAATCAATTTTTGTCCATCTATTTAAACCTTTGTATCGAGATCGTTTATTATAATTTCCATCTGCTTTATTATGAATATTATCACTTTCGTTATTTATAACTTCACCTTCAGATCCATGATTTAAGCCGTGTTTATATTCACTATGATGAACTTTTTTCCCTTTATAATAATAATCATAATTAGAAGTTTTTTTCTTAAGAGTATTATATTTTTCTAGGTCTTTTTCATTTTTTAATTCTATATATCTATAGTTATCTGATTTATTAGCCATCTGTTTTGCTCTAGACTTATAAAATATTGGTGCTGCATTTACTACTGAGATAAATAGTAATATTTTTACAACACCAATTAAAAATAATCTTTGCAAAATATTTTATTTTCCTGAAATTTTTATACCAGCATTTGCAGCAACTAGTGTTGCATTATCTGCAATAACAGTATTTATAAAATCAGAATTTGCTATTTTTATTTCACCACTATCTATAGATATACCTAAATTTGAAAACCAAACATCAGCATTTTGAGCTTGAACATCATTTATAAAATCAGAATTACTTATTTTTATATCTTTACCCTTTATTTCTATACCAACGTTACTCATAACAATCGTTGCATTATTAATTTTAACATTATTAATAAAATCAGAATTTGAAATATCAATTTTTCCATCTTTTTGAAATAATTTTTTAATAGTATCTGCTGCAACAGAAGAAGCTACATCAGTAACAAAACCCATTACACCTGCTGCATTAGCAGATGTTAATAAACATCCAGTCATACCTAAAGCAATTGTTAATTTTTTCATTTTCGACATTTTTTATCCTTTTATTTTCATTTTTTTAAGTTTATTTTTACAAGCAGGTTTAAAGCCTAATTTGCAAGATTTTTGAAGATCATTAATTATATCATTTAATACTTTTACTTTTGGAGTAATATTAGAATTTTTGATTTTATCAAGTCTAATCATAGATTTTTGAAAACATGCTTCACCACTTTTATTTTTACAAGATTTAGTTAATATATTTAATGCACCTTTTTTGTCTTTTTTAATCCCTTTAATTCCGGCATATTTATACTTAGCTAGAGTAATACAAGCATTATTATAATTTTTATTACATAATGTTTCTAAGATTTTTTTTCCTGCTTTAATATTTTTAGAAAAGCCTTTGCCAGATATTAATTTTCCTGCCATAACTAGTTGAGAAGCTTTATATCCTAAATTAGAAGATTTCTTTAATAATTTTATTGCTAATTTAGTATCTTTTTTAATATTATCTTCTATCCCTTGAAAATATATATCTGATAGTATACCACATGCTTTAGCATTATTTCCATCACATGCAACTTTTAATAAATCTTTAGCTTCAATTGGATTTAGTGATAAATAAACAATACCCATATTTGTAATTTGATTACAACCTTTATCGTATCCATTTTTGCAAGATAGTACATATTGTTCTTTCGCTTCATTAGAAGTTTTCCCAATATTGTTACTATTTTTCATATTTTTCGATATTAGTTGGGCTTTCTTATATGCTTTTTTACCTAAATCATTTGCGTATAATGTAGAAGAAGTAAATACTACACATAGTAGTAAACTAATTATTTTTTTCATGTTATTCCTTTTTTTATTTATTTGTTTGAGTCATATATATCATATGAATTTAAATTTGCGTCTCTTATAAATACTTTTAAATCTACAGCCTTAGTATTTGGTGATATTGTTCTAAAAGAGAATGTTTGATTTCTAAATACTGGAAATTTAGTCCAAATATTATCTTTAAAACCATGAATTTTAAATTCATCTTTATCATACCAGTTTACCATATATTCTAGTGTTTTATAACCAGACTTTGTATTTTCACCTTCAACTTGAACTTCTAAAAAGCCACCACTATTGATTCTCGTATTTAATACTGTAATTTCAAATGGATAAGCTTTGATATCATCTACCACATGAACTTTATTATTTACTTGTGGTTGTTGTGTTTGTTGGCAACCAGCGAAAAGTATAAGTGTAAAGAATCCAACTAGAACTTTTATTATGTTATTTTTCATTTATTTACTCCTTTTATATTTAGTATTATGTTATAAACTAAAATGGTAATATTACTCCTCCACTAGAGTTTTGTTTTACGTCACTTGGTTTATCATTTTCGATCTCATTAGTATAGTTTGTAGTTACTTTAACATTTTTATGTATTCTGCAAATACTCCCTTTTGTAGCATCACCTTCAATAATCTCTGCATAAGCAATTTTAGGTAATGATCTAACTATTTTAATAGTACCCGTTTGAACTTCATCATATCCTAAAAACTCTTTTGTATATGAATCATAAAGTTTTTCACCTAAATCAAATACATCATAAACTGTTCCAACTTTAGAACTTTGACTTAAAATAACATTTCCATTTCTAGAGATACTTGCAATTTTTATTGGATATATATTTTCAATAATCTCATAAGTTAAATCATCACTGATTTTTTTAAGAGAGTAAGAAAAAAATTGTTCAGCATTTTTACCTTTTGGTTTAAATTCAAAAGTTGTAGTATTTGACCATTTTATTTGCTTTGTTGCCATAGCGATAATTCTATACTGTATAGTAGCTGTCGTTTCTAAATGATCTATTGTTTGACCTGTAATAGAGATATGCTCTTTGTTATTTGAAATCTTGAAATCTGTAATTGTTGATACTACTAAATAATCAGTACCTAGTACATTTCCTAGTTTCATTAATTCATTTTTATCAGTATCTTTATTTAATATTAGATTTTTTTCATTTTGATATGCTCTATTATTCTCTCTATCTAAAACAGTGAATTTTCTAGTTTGTGTAATAGTACTTACTAATTCTTGAGTTAATCTTTTACTTATTACTTTAGATCTTTTGTATTCACCCATAATATTAAATGCAATATCATCAGAATAAGAAGGTACTATAACTAATTTTCTTCTTTTATGAGGACTATGACCTGGGGTTTTATATTTTTTCATATATACAGTTATTGTAGCTTCCCATCCGGTATTGTTTTCAGACTGCTCAATACTTTGGATATCATAAGAGCTTATTGTTCCTTTAGTTACAGATAAAATATTATTTTTAACTTCAGATGCCATAGTTGATCCAAACTCTTCATCTCCATTTTTTTCAACAGAGTATTCATTCATTAGTTGTTTCATACTTTTAACAGACTTAAGGCTTACTCCTTGTGTCTGTTGAATTGCTTGTAGTAGAGCATCAGTTATTGCTGCTTTTTTTGTTATGCCATAACCTTGAGCCTCTTTTTGAATAGTAATCATTTTTGAAAAAACAATACTAGATAAAAGTGTTATGATAATTAATATTTTTGTCATATTGATATCCTAAAAGTCATCTGTATCCATAACATCAAGACCAGTTCTTACTTCTTGTGAAGTTATAACTTTTCTAACTTTTTTTAGTTTGGGTTTTGTATGTTTTGCAGATTTCCAATTTTTTATTTGTGAAGCTTGTTGTGAACCAGCATAAGACCATAGTCTAATAACTCCAATAGCTTCATTTCCATTCTCTAATTTAACTCTCCATTTTTTAACAGTTGCAATACCTTGTAGTTTTGCTTTAGCTCTTTTTTTTGTATGCTCTTGTGCAATATCAACCATAGCTTCGATATCATCGTCAGTTATATCACCTGT
Source organism: uncultured Arcobacteraceae bacterium (assembly GCA_964564065.1). Classification (GTDB taxonomy): domain Bacteria; phylum Campylobacterota; class Campylobacteria; order Campylobacterales; family Arcobacteraceae; genus JAIOSF01. Next base: position 8,856 of record CAZLZQ010000010.1, read on the forward strand.
TTCTCCACTCTTTTTTACAGCTTCTTCTGAGATTGCTTCTATTGTTCTCTCTTCGGTTGCAGTCATTTTAGCAGATAAAAATTCTGCAATTTGAGTATCAGCTAACATCATTGCTGTTTTTTGTGCAGAATCTCTTCTTCTTTCAAGTTTTACTTCTCTTTTCCCTGTATAGTTATGCGACCATTGTGCATATGAGATAATAGCAGGAGTACCATCTTCTAAAAAGATAACTCTTGGACCAAAAGTACTCAATAATAGATCATTTGTTTTTGGTATAAATACTTGAACACTATTTCCAGACTTTTTTGTTAATAATGGAAGTTTTCTTTTTGTTATATCATAAGCTAATTGTTTTAACTTTTCAGAATATACTATAACTACACCCAAGCTATATCCACCCGATGAAGTTTTACCTTCAATAGTTTGCATTGGTAATACTCCAGCTAATGATCCCATCGCTTTAGACATCATTTTTTTACTAAATTTATCTTGAAAAGTTACCTTTCTTTTATCTCTAGGGATCGCATTGTATTCAGCTGGGTCAATACCTAAATCTTCAAGTGCTTTATCTAGTTTAGCACCTACAAGTGTTTGAAGTTTTGTCCATATCTCTCCAAATTTTGAGTGTATTTTATCATCATCTTTGATATCTCGTGCATTGTCAGATTGATTGTCATAAAATTTTTGAATTGTTTCGCTTTCAATTTTTTGATATAAAAACTTTACAAATTCTTTTTGTGCTTTCATTAAAGCTTTTTCATAAGCAATAGTTCTATATTTTGCCCATTGTGAGTTTGTTGGATTTACTGGTATAGTTGATGTTGCGTAGAAATAAATTTTACCTCTATTTAATTGTCCAAATACAATATGTTTATTATTTGCATATGCTTCAATACCCTCTTCAACTAAATCTTTAGAAGAAGCTACTGGAATAGTAACTTCATTTATTGCTTTTGGATCAACAGCTACATCTGTTGTAGCAAAACTTGCAGAACCTAATAAACTTAAAGATATTAGAACTTTATATAAAATATTTGTTTTCATAATCTCTCTTTTTACCAAGTAACAGTATCGTTACTACCAGATTTACCTATTACAGTTTCACCTTCCCAAAAAGCTAAACCAGTTTCAAGATGTGTTAATGTTAATTGGAAATAATACTCAACAATTTGATTTCCGTTTGCAGCTTTTGCAGTTCTTTGCATAATTTTACCACCTAATGACATATCAGGAGCTATTAAAGAACCTTTTTTAGCAATTCTGCTTTGTTTAAATTCTGAATTTCCTCTTAGTTTTCTAACTTCATATGTTGACATATCTTCTGCCCCACCAGCTTTAACTGCAGTTGTTACTACTGCTTTTCCAGATTGAAGCATTGCTATTCTGATTTTTTTCATTAACATATCAGTATCAATTCTTTGAGTAGTGTCATTTATTAATCTTCCCATCATAATAACATATCTACCTCCACCTGGCTTATTTAGAGCACCACCTCTTAAAAGACTTTCAATTGATTCTGTAGCTGCTTTTTCAAAATCTTGTCTGTCTATACCCATTGTTAATGGTTGATGTTTTGCTGTTGTATTTGCTCCCATATATTGAGGAGTAGTATTTGCACAACCTGTGAATAGTGTTGTTGCAGCCGTAATTGAAAGTATTATTAATTTTTGTTTAGTATTCATTTTTTACCTTTTTGAAAATATTGTTTTGTGGATTTTTACATTACCTGGTGATTCTGATTTAATATAAATTAAAGCATTAGAATTTTTAGGTATCGTAATAGATGATATAACTTTACCATTGTTATCTTTTATAACAATAGGTTTATTTGTGATCTCTACTCTTACACTTTGAAAGTTTTTTGGTAGTGCAGTCCAACTTCTTACATCAGCTTTATTTGTTAATCCCTGATATGCTGCAGCTGCTAATCCACCAAATAATCCAAATTTCTTTTTAGCTTGATATTGAATAATTGTTTTGGCAGTAAGGCTAATAATAGCTTCTGTTACAATACCTGGAAATTTTTTCTTGAATTCTGTTTTTATAACATTATCCATATTTGCTACCATAATTGTTTTTTTACCATTAACTTCTAAAAATGGATATGATGCAGCTCTCTCTTTTATTTTAGGTAAAGCGATACCTGTGTAGGCTACTTTACTTGTAACTAAAAATAATGGAATATCAAATCTCATCTCATCTTCCATCATCCCTTTACCATTTTCATAGATAATCCAAGCATAACTTTTACTGTTCTTACTAGTTAAAGATGAAGAAAGTTTTTCACTCAAATCATAGTCACTTTTAATTTGTTTATTTGAAGGTTCCATAAGCATAGCTTCTTTGAAAAGGTCTCTAGCTTTTGAATTATCACCATCAAGTAGGAAAAATAATCCACTAGAATAAGTTGTAAATGGATTAACAAAATCAGGATAAGCTTTAAAGTTATTTAGAACATCTCCATATTTTTTATATACTGCCGCTGCAGCTTTTGTATCTAGTTTTTTACCCTTATTTTCTTTTGCTTTTTTTGCTATATCTTTTTCAAAATATTCTTTTGCTCTTCTTTGTCTATCTAAAGCTCTATTAAATTCTATTCTGGCATTTGATAAATCGTTTAATGCTATAAAGTTAAAACCTTTATAAGTATTAAGCATAACTTTTTCATATACATTACCTTCGTAATCATTTACATTATTATTAACAAAAACACTTGATGCACCTTCTCCAACATTATTTACGATACCGTCTTTATCAACATCTTCTTTATATACCAACTCTGCTTTATCAAATAGTTCATTACTTTTATTATAGTCTAGACAATTTCTTGCCATCGATCCACCTTGAATACCCCATAATATTACATCATCTTCATCTTTAATTTTTTCATCGAAAAATTTATATTCACATTTTCCACTACTTAAATCATCATTAAACTTTTTTAATGATCCTCCATGTCCTGAAACTGCAGCACATCCTGAAAAGAATATCAATGATGATGCAATTAGACTACTAGCAATAAACTGTTTTGTCATGCTTATTTCCCCTTTTTTATTAAATATAGTTATAATAATACAGTAAGAGCACTTATCTATAGTTTAAATATCCCTTAATGTAAATATTTAATAATAATTATTTTAGATATTAAATATACAAAAAATAATTTTTTTTAATAATATAAAATAGTTTAGTAAGTATAACTTTTGTATAATAAAAAGAAATTATTATTAAATAGGAATTAAAATGTCAGATATTATATCAGGAAGTAGTACTAGAATAAAAACAGGTATTGCATTGCTTTTAGCTTTTTTAGTTGTAGGATTTATAGATTCACTTTTTCTTACATGGTTTATATTTGGACTTCTTATGCTTATAGCATTGAGTGAATCACTAAATTTATTTAAAATAGATGATGAGAAAATATATTTTTATGCTGTTGTTGTATGGATTGTAGCTTATTTTTATCCTAAACCAGAAGATTTAGTATTTGTTATTGGGGTAATATTTGCATCAATTTTAGCTTATACAAAAGAGTTTAACAAGAGTTTATTTTTACCTTTAATGTACCCTATTGTTTCATATTTGTTTTTATTGTCACTTTATATCTCATTTGGAATGGAATCGTTGTTATGGTTAGTAGCAGTAGTTGCAGGAACTGATATAGGTGCTTATTTTGTAGGTAAAAGTATAGGTAAAACTCAATTTTGTGCTACAAGTCCAAATAAAACTTTAGAGGGTGTGTTTGGAGGTATTGTTGTAGCTGCAGTTATGGGTATAATTTTTTCTCCAGACTATGTTGGCTTCTTTTCTGCTTTTTTTATATCACTAATAGTAGCTACATCATCAGTTTTTGGTGATCTTTTTGAAAGTTATTTAAAAAGAGAAGCAGATGTAAAAGATAGTGGAGATATATTGCCTGGACATGGTGGTATTCTTGATAGATCAGATGGATATCTTTTTGGTGGGATATTATTAGTTGTTTTACTGAGAATGTTTTATTAGATGTTAGACCCTACAAATCTACAGGATATTGTAAAGTATTCACATAAATTAAAACTTTTATATGTAGAAGATAATATTGAAATAAGAAATTCAACAGCAAGAATGTTAGAGAATTTTTTTGATGATATAACTATTGGGGTCAATGGAAAAGATGGGTTAGAAAAATTTTCATCAAAAAAATTTGATTTAATTTTGAGTGATATAAATATGCCAGTAATGAATGGATTGGATATGATAAAAAATATTCGTGCAATAGATGAAAATATACCTATTATTATAATAAGTGCACACAATGAAACAAACTTTAAAAATAATGCTTTAAATTATAATATTGATTATTATATGATAAAACCAACAAGTTTTAATAACTTTACAAAAGCTATTAGTGAAGTTGTAGTGAAAATATATAATAAATAATATTTTATGTAGGTAGATAAAAATAATGATTGAAATAGAAAATTTAATTCAATATTCAAAAACTTTAACACTTTTATATGTAGAAGATAATAAGGAAACAAGAGAATCTACAATATTAACATTAGAAAACTTTTTTGATAATATAATTGTTGCTATAGATGGTGATGATGGGATTGATAAATTTAAGAAAAATAATATAGAAATAGTAATTACTGATATAAATATGCCTAATAAAAATGGCTTAGATATGGCAAAAGAGATTAAAAAAATAGACTTAAGTATTCCAATTCTTTTATTTTCAGCACACAATGAAACTAACTACTTTTTAGACGCAATTAAAATTGGTATAGAAGGGTATTTAATAAAGCCATTTAATATAGAACAATTTACTCAATCACTATCAAAGTCAGTTAATAACCTAAAATTAAAACGAGAAAATTTAGAATATAAAAATAACTTAGAAAATAAAGTTCAAGAACATCTAAAAGATTTAAGAGATAAAGAGATGTTATTAGTTCAAAGTTCAAAATTGGCTGCAATGGGTGAGATGATAGATGCTATAGCACACCAATGGAAACAACCGTTAAGTGTCATAAAAATGCAATCAGAAATTGTAGAATATGAGATGGAAAATGATGATATAGATATCGAATATATTAAAAAAACTATTAGTGTAACAAAGAGACAAATTAATCATCTAGTAGATACTATTGATGAGTTTAGAAGTTTTTTTAGACCTAACAATAATATTATTAAGATCAATTTAAAAAGTTTATTTGATACAATTGAACTTCTACTTCAAGATGAATTACTAAAATGTGGTGTAAGTATTAAAAATAATTGTGAAGAAGAAATTTATTTAGTGGTAAATGAAAATGAGATAAAGCATCTTTTTATAAATCTTATAAATAATGCAAAAGATGAAATGGTTAAAAATGATATTGAATATAATCAAAGAATAGTTGATATAAAAACTAGAAAAATGGATGATGCAATTATAATAACTGTAAAAGATAACGGAAAAGGTATACCTAAAAATATAATAAATGATATATTTAAACCACATTTCACAACAAAAGAAAACGAAGGTGGAACAGGAATAGGACTTTACATGTGTCAGCAAATTGTAGAAAAAAATGGTGGAACTATTGATACGTATAATGATAATGGTGCAGTATTTAATGTTACATTACCTATAAGAAAAGAGAAGGTATAAATGGTAAAAAAATCAACTATATTAATAGTAGATGATTTAAAATTAAATATTTATGTATTAGATAAAATTTTAAGCGAATCTTATGAAACAATTTTGGCTTACAATGGTACTGATGCCTTAAATTTAGTAAATAAAAATGATATTGATCTAATCTTATTAGATATAGAGATGCCAGGTATGGATGGATACGAAGTATGTACAATTTTAAAAGAAAATAATGATACTAAAAATATACCAGTAATTTTTATCACCTCTCATACTGATGAACAAAGTATAGAAAAAGCATATGATGTTGGATGTTCTGATTATATTACTAAACCATTTAAAAAAACTGAATTAAAAGCTAGAGTATCTACCCAATTAAAAATTAATGAATTGACATCTACTTTAAATGATAAAATTACAACATCTCTTTACCGCTTACATAATGCACAAAAATTAGCAAAAATTGGATCGTGGGAATATAATATTAAAAATAATATATTAATATGGGATGATGAATCATATAATATATTTGAAGTAGATAAAAAAGAACATCCAAATTTAACTATTGATAATTACCTTAACTTAATAAGTTTTGATAGTGGACCATCATTTTTTGAAATATATAACAACCATTTAAAAAATAAAGAATCATATTTAACTACACATAAAATAAAAACAAAAAAAGGTAATGTCAAATATATAGAAGAACGTTGTGAAACTATATTTGATCTAAAAGGGAATCCTATTATATCAAAAGGTATTGTTCAAGATGTTACAGAACAAAAAACAATTCAGATAAAACTTGAACAAAAAGAGCAGCAGATGCTTCATCAAAGTAGATTAGCTCAAATGGGTGAGATGATAAGTATGATAGCTCATCAATGGAGGCAACCTCTATCTGCAATAAGTGCAAGATCAAATAATCTTTTATTAAAAATAGTACTTGGAAAAGATTTAGATCGAGATTTATTTAAAGAGGAGATAACATATATTGATGAATATTCTCAACATTTATCAAAAACAATTGATGATTTTAGAAACTTTTTTAAAGAAGATAAAGTAAAGGAGATTACAACATTAGAAAATATTATACATCAAACTTTAGATATTATACAAGTATCTGTAGAGAATAAAAATATTAAAATAGTTACAAATTTTAGATCTAATCAACCTTTTGAAATATATTCAAATGAAGTGAAACAAGTTGTTCTAAATATTATTAAAAATGCAGAAGATGTCCTTCTTGAAAAAAATATATTAAATCCTACAATATCTATAGAAACAACAACAAAAGACAATAATAATATTTTAACTATAAAAGATAACGCTGGTGGTATTAAAGATGATATCATTGGTAAAATATTTGATCCATACTTTTCAACAAAACTTGAAAAAGATGGAACAGGTTTGGGCTTATATATGAGTAAAATAATTATAGAAGAACATTGTAATGGTATATTGACAGTAAATAATGATAAAGATGGTGCCATTTTTGAAATTAAGTTAAATATTTAACTTTTGACACACTAGTGACCTATTAACTAGATATAATTTAAAAAATAGGTTATATTTAAAAGGTAAGAAATGAATATTAATAATATAAAGGATTTAGCTAAGTATAGTAAATCTCTCAAAATATTATATGTAGAAGATGATTACAAAGCAAGAGAAGCAACTGTTTTGATGCTAGAAAATTTTTTTGATAATATTGTGGTTGCAGTAGATGGTGATGATGGTTATGAAAAATATATAAATTATTATAAATTAAATAATTGTTATGTTGACTTAGTAATAAGTGATATTAATATGCCAAAAATGGATGGTACAGAGATGTGTAAGCTTATTCTTACCCATAACAAAGATCAACATATTTTGATGATATCAGCATATAATGATTCTCAAAGACTTCAAGAGTTGTTAAATATGGGTGTTTCAAATTATATACATAAACCTTTAAGAATTGATAATTTCTTGGAAGTATTACAAAATATTATTGAAGATATTGTAACAATAAAATCCAAAGAGAAAGAGCTAACTGAGATAGAACAACTAAATAATGGACTAGATGCATTGGTTGATAGTTTTGATTCATATGTTATCGCTTCACGAACAGATCTAAAAGGTAACATTACATATGTAAGTAAAGCATACGAAATCATATCTGGATATAAGAGTTCAGAATTAATTGGAAATTCACATAACATAGTACGACATCCAGATACTCCATCAATCGTTTTTAAAGATATATGGGAAACCATACAAAATGGTAAATTATGGGTAGGTGAGATAAAAAACTTAAAAAAAGATGGTTCTTTTTACTGGGTAAGTGCAAATATTGCACCATATTATGATAAAAATAAAAATCATGTAGGATATAGTGCAATAAGAGTTGATATTACATCACAAAAAGCACTTACTATATTAAATAACCAAGTTAATGATTTACTGAATAATGCAGGGCAAGGATTTTTATCGTTTGATAAAAATATGAAGATATCTGAAAGTTTTTCAAAAGAGTGTTTATCAATTTTTAATTTAGAAAATATTTATAATAAAAATATTAATGAATTACTTTTTAGTGATGCAAAAGTTAAAAAAGAACTTTTTGAAGATGGTATAAAAAGAACATTAAATGAAGATGAAGATATGATCAAAGAGATGTTTTTATCATTATTGCCAGATGAACATATAATAAATCAAAAAGATATAAAAATAGAGTATAGATTACTTAAAGATGATCAGTTTATGATAATTCTTACAGATATAACAAATACAAAAAAATTAGAAAAGAAGTTAAAAAGACAAAATCAAATTCAAAAAATGATAGTATCAGTCGCTTCAGATAAAAATGATTTTATAGAACTAAAAAATAATTTTGAAATGTTTTTAGAAAAACCAATTATTGGTTTAAAAGATTTTTTAAGAAGTATTCATACTTTTAAAGGTGTTTTTGCACAAAAAGAGATGGTTAATATTGTTAATAGATTACATGCTTTAGAAACGAGTATAAATGTGGCTGTACAAGAAGATGATACTACAATAGAACATATAACAGAGTTATTTAAAAACCATGATTTAAAAAGTATTTTTGATATAGATCTAGAAATTATTAATTCTACATTGGGTGATTGTTTTTTAACAACAAATTCCAATTTGAATATTGATATAAATAAGTTAGAGGATTTAAAATCTAAAATAGAACATTTAGAATCTAAAGATATGCATCTTGCTTTAAAAGAGATATTATATGATTTTGAAAAAATAAAGTATGAATCTTTTCATATGATGTTAAATAGTTATATCTCAGTGGTTAGACAAGTATCTAAAAAATTAAATAAAAAAATATATCCTCTTGTGATTGAAGGTGATACAAATCTAAATGTTTCTTCTGCTTTTAAACCATTTATTAAGTCACTTATACATATTTTTAACAATAGTATTGATCATGGAATAGAAGATATGGAAACAAGAGTAGAGTGTGGAAAAGATGAGGTAGGAACTATAGTTTGTAAATATCAATTAGTAGATGATAATATTCAATTATCAATAAGTGATAATGGTGCAGGTATAGATGTAGAAAACTTATCAAGAAATGCAGTTAAAAAAAATATTGTATCTCAAGAGAGATTAGATAGTATGAATATGAAAGAAAAATTGATGTTAATTTTTGAAGATAGATTAACAACAAAAGATAAAGTATCTTTAACTTCAGGTAGAGGTGTAGGATTGAGTTCATTAAAAAGTGAGTTAGAGAAGCTTGATGGAATAGTGGAGATAAATAATAATTTAGGATATGGTGTAGAGTTTATCTTTACATTACCTTTAAATAAATCATAGGAGAAGATATGTTAAATATATTAGTAGTAGACGATTCTTTAATAATACGAAAAACGTTAACGGCACAGTTAGAAAAAATGGGACATAAAGTGATTGCTCAAGCAAAAAGTGGAGCAGAAGCTATAGAGTTGTATTCTACTCATCAGCCAGATCTTGTTACTATGGATATCTCAATGCCAGAAATGGATGGAATAGTAGCATTACAGAAAATTAAAACAGAATATGATGCTGCTAAAATTATCATGGTTACTTCCCGTGGTGAAGAAAAATTGGTAATGGAATCTCTTTCTATAGGTGCTAGAGGATATATTTTAAAACCAATAACAATAGAAAAATTAGATGCAACAATTAGCAAAGTTTACCCGGAATATAAAAATGACTAATAATGAATATGTAAATATAGTTTTACATAGTATTAAGCATGAAATAATTGGTTTTTTACAAAATGATATGTTATTAACAATCCAAAATATATCTGATATGGAGGGTTCTCTTCCTGAAACTAATAGGGCATCAATAGAGTTAAATAGTCATATTAAATTTACAGCATCAATCTCTATAGATGAAGAGTTATTTGACTTTTTGTTTAAAAAATTCTTTACTCAAAAAGTAGAAGATAGTGAAAAAGAGGAACTTGATGAGTTATTTCCTGATGAGATAATCAATATAGTTGTAGGGTTAGCAATAAGATATTTCCCAAGAGAACTAGGTGATTTTGATTTAAGTATACCATTTAAACTAACTGGAGAAAAATATCAAGAGATGTTAAAAAATAATATTTCAAAAAGTTTAAAAATATCTACAAACCATGGGGCTTTTGTATATACTGTTAGTTACCATTAAATAATAGGTTTATTAAGGATTTATTATCCTTATACTATAATGAAACTATAGAAGAAAGAGGATATTTGATGATAGTTTTAGGTTCTACAGGGTCAATTGGTGTTAATACATTGATTATTGCAAAAAAGTTTAATCTTTATATAGATGTATTAGTAGCTGGTAATAATATAGAACTATTAAATAATCAATTAAAAGAGTTTAGTCCATCATTGGTAATAATAGCCAATGAAGAAGATATAATAAAAGTAAATCACACAAATGTAAAAGCTGGTCAAAAAGCAATTTTAGAAGCAATTGAGGACTCCAAATCGGATTTAGTAGTAAATGCCCTTGTAGGTTTTTTTGGTTTACAGCCAACTTTAAAGGCTATAGAGTGTGGAAAGAAAGTAGCATTAGCAAATAAAGAGTCATTAGTAGTTGCAGGTAAGTTTATAGATATATCTTTTATAAAACCAATTGATAGTGAACATTTTGGTTTATGGTATCTTTATGATAAAAGTAAGTCAATAGATAGTTTAACAGTAACAGCATCAGGTGGTAGTTTTAGAGATTATCCAATTGAAAAACTAAAAGAAGTTTCAATTACTCAAGCTCTAAATCATCCAAATTGGTCAATGGGAAATAAAATCACTATAGATAGTGCTACAATGACAAATAAATTGTTTGAACTCCTAGAAGCTAGATGGTTATTTGATACAACTAAATGTGATGCAATTATAGAACCAAAATCAATTATACATGCATTAGTTAATTTTACAGATGGTAGTACCACTGCTCATCTAGCACATGCAAATATGCAGCTTCCAATTTCATATGCAATTTTATCAGAAGTAAAAGAACCAATATTAGAGCCCGTTGATCTTCTAAAGTTACAAAACTTAGAATTTAAAAAAATCGAAACTTCTAGATATCCTATTTGGGAATTAAAAGATGAGTTATTAAAAAATGAGAACTTGGGTGTTATTTTAAATTCAGCAAATGAAGTTGGAGTAGAAAAGTTTTTAAAAGGTGAAATAGGTTTTTTAGATATTTCTAAAATATCACTTGAAGCAGTAGAAAAATTTCATAGTATAAAATTAAAGAATATAGATGATATATTTGAAGTAAATGAAGAGGTAAGGAGATATTGTAATGGGTGATATGACTATACCATTTATAATGCTTTTAATAATTACAATTGCATTATTTTTAGAGAGAAAGTATCATGAAGAAACTATACGGAAAGAGTTTGAAGATGAGTATGATAATGTAAAAAAATATAATTCTGAAAACAGTGGAGAAAAAAAATGCAAAGAGTTAGTAGGACTTGTATTTTTAGAGGATAGTAAATTAAATATTGAGGTTTTAGATAAAAAAGTAGTAGATCGACTAGAGAGAAAAAAATACAATATTAAAATCTAAGGATAATATTATGTTAAAAATTTTAATCATCATGTTAGGAATAACAGTATCTATTTTTGCCTCAAACTTACAAAAAAGTGGTGATACTGTTGTAGATAGAGAACATAATTTAATTTGGCAAGATCATAAACATAATGTAAAAGTTGTAGTTACACATGAACATGCTATTGAATATTGTGAAAAGCTTACTCAAAGTGGAGCCTCAAACTGGAGAGTTCCTAGTGTTGAGGAATATTCTTATATAATAGATAAAAGTAGAATAAAAGATGAACTAATGATTGATAAATCATTTTATCATGTAAAGCGAGATGATTATTGGACTTCTGATAGAACATGGTTAAGAAACTTTGGAAAATATGCATATTATGTATTTTTTAAAAGTGGGGCTGTGTATTATCAAAATAGAACATATCCTAAGTATATTAGATGTGTAAGAGATTTAAAGTAGTGAATAAAAGAGTATTAATATTACATGGGTGGGGAGGTAGTCCTTATCCTCATTGGCAAGCTTGGACTGCAAGTGAACTTATAAAAGATAATTATACAGTTTCTTTTCCAGAATTTAAAAATAAAGATAATCCAACATTGGATTCATGGCTTACTTTTTTAAAAAAAGAGTTTGATTATTTCAAACCTGATATTGTTGTATGCCATTCCATTGCCAATATATTATGGTTTCATTTTGTAAATAAATTCCCAATAGATACTATAGAAAAACTTATGTTAGTATCTCCAGTAGAGCAAAATTGTAAAATTGAAGAGTTGAAAACTTTTTTTCCTTACCCAATAGTAGATGATCTAAAAGCAAAAGAGATAATTATGGTAGGAAGTACTAATGATCCATATATGAGTGTTGATGAGGTTATTGATCTACAAAGTAAACTTAATATTGGGCTTAAAATACTCGAAGAAGCAGGTCATATAAATGAAGAAAGTGGTTATGGAGAACTAAGTTGTTCTGTAGAGTGGATAAAAAGAAAAATATAAATAAGATTTAAATTTAAGTCAAATTTAATTGACAAAAAAGAAAAAATAATATACAATTTGGCACTCATATAATATGAGTGCTAATTTACTTATAAATATTATAATACAACAAAATAAAAAGGATATAAAATGAATTTTAAACCATTAGCTCAAAGAGTTTTAGTAAAAGAGGAAGAGGCAGTTACTCAAACTGCAAGTGGTATTTATATACCAGATAATGCTTCAAAAGAGAAACCAACACATGCAACAGTAGTTGCAATTGGTCCAGATGTAGAACATGTTGAGATTGGTGATAAAGTTGTATATGGAAAATATGCAAAAAGTGCAGCAGTAACAGTTGACAATGAGGATTATTTAGTGATGGAAGTTGCTGAAATCCTTGGCGTAATGAAGTAAAAGGAGATTTGAAGATGGCAAAAGAGATATATTTTAGTGATGATGCAAGAAATAGATTATATAGTGGTGTAAAACAATTAGCTGATGCAGTTAAAGTTACAATGGGACCAAGAGGTAGAAATGTACTTTTACAAAAAGCGTATGGTTCACCTGCTATTACAAAAGATGGTGTAAGTGTAGCTAGAGAGATTGAATTAGCAGATAGTTTAGAAAATATGGGAGCTCAACTTGTTAAAGAGGTTGCTTCAAAAACAAATGATGAAGCAGGAGATGGTACAACTACTGCAACGGTATTAGCAGAATCAATCTTTAAAGAGGGTCTTAGAAATGTAACTGCTGGAGCAAATCCAGTTCAACTTAAAAGAGGTATGGATAAAGCTTGTACTTCAATTTTAACTGAACTTAAAGAGCTTTCAAGAGTTGTTGATACAAAAGATCAAATTGCTCAAGTAGCTACAATATCTGCAAATTCTGATTCTCAAATTGGAGATATGATTGCAGAAGCTATGGATAAAGTTGGGAAAGATGGTGTTATTACTGTTGAAGAAGCTAAGGGAATTGAAGATGAACTTGATGTAGTTGAAGGTATGCAGTTTGATAGAGGATATTTATCTCCATACTTTGTAACAAATGTTGAGAAAATGACTGCTGAGATGGAAAATCCATTTATACTTTTAGCAGATAAAAAAATATCATCTTTAAAAGAGATTTTACCAATTTTAGAAGCAGTAAATCAAACTCAAAGACCACTTTTAATTATTGCTGAAGATGTAGATGGTGAAGCACTTTCAACACTAGTTGTAAATAGATTAAGAGGAAGCTTAAATATCAGTGCTGTTAAAGCTCCAGGTTTTGGTGATAGAAGAAAAGCAATGCTTCAAGATATTGCAACACTTACAGGTGGAACAGTAATAAGTGAAGAGCTTGGTATGACATTAGAGTCTGCAACTATGGAAGTACTAGGGACAGCTGCAAAAGTTGTAATAGATAAAGATAATACAACTATTGTAAATGGTGCTGGTGAAAAAAGTGCTGTTGAAGCTAGAGTAGGGCAGATCAGATCAGAAATTGAAAATACTACAAGTGATTATGATAGAGAAAAAGCTCAAGAGAGATTAGCTAAACTTTCTGGTGGTGTTGCTGTTATTAAAGTAGGAGCTCCTACTGAAACAGAGATGAAAGAGAAAAAAGATAGAGTTGATGATGCACTAAGTGCAACAAGAGCTGCTGTTGAAGAGGGTATAGTTATTGGTGGTGGAGCTGCACTTATTAAAGCTGCTTTAAAAGTTAGTCATGATCTTGAAGGTGATGAACAAATTGGTGCTGATATTATTATAAGAGCAGTACGAGCTCCAATGAAACAGATCGCTATGAATGCTGGTTTTGATGCTGGAGTAGTTGTAAATGAGATAGCTAAAACAGAAGATCCAAATATTGGTTTTGATGCTGCAAATGGAACATATGTAGATATGTTTAAAGCAGGGATTGTAGATCCAACTAAAGTTGAGAGAGTAGCAATGCAAAATGCAGTTTCTGTAGCATCTTTACTTCTTACTACAGAAGCTACTGTATCTGATGTAGCTGGAGATGCAGTATCTGCTGCTCCAATGCCAGATATGGGTGGAATGGGCGGAATGCCTGGTGGAGGGATGATGTAGTCGTAAGGCTACCATCTTTTTATTCTTACTGATAAATATATGATAGATTTTTTTAATTTTAATACACTTATTACTCCATATATTATAGGTATTGTTTATACAATAGGGGCGATTATTGTTCCTTTTGTATTAGTGTATTATTTTAAAAAATATAATCTATCAATATCAAATTTAAAAATAAAAATTTATATTCTTATAGGTTTTATTATTATGGAGATTTTTTGGAGAATATTTTGTGAATTCTTCATGGTTTACTTTAAAATCTATTTATCCCTTCAATAGATATTTAATCTTCTTTTAGATATTCTTTTCCCTAATATATGAAAAGGGTTAATATGAAATTAAAATTATATATTTTATTATATATATTATTTACAACTACAATAAATGCAACAGAAATATTACAAAAAGAGTTAAATAATATCTCTATATCAACAGAAATTTATCCACCTATTAGCTTTTCAAATAAAGATGGAGAACCTGATGGCCTAGCCGTAGAGGTTGCTTTAGAGATAATGAAACAACTAAAAATGAATCAAAATATTAAAGTAGAACTTTGGGTTAGAGCATATAAAAAATTGACACAAGGCCCAAATTATTTATTATTTTCAGTAAGTAGAATAGAAACTAGAGAAAATTTATTTCAGTGGGTTGGTCCTATTTTTAATATGGAAACAGGATTCTATACAAAAAAAGATAGTGATATCATAATTAATAGTTTAGATGATGCAAAAGAGTTAAGTAGAATTGGTACAGTATTAAAATCATTTGATAAACAATATTTAGAAGAGAAAGAATTTAATAATTTAGAAGAATCAAGACATATCCATTTAAATATAAGAAAACTTATGAAAAATCGTTTTGAAGTAATTAGTGCAACAAACGTAACTCTTAAGTCTATGGTTGAAAAAGCAGGATATAAAATGAGTGATATTAAAAAAGTATATAACTTTTTAACAGTTGGTGCATATTTTGCTTTTTCAAAAGATGTTTCTTCAGAGGTTATAAAAGCTTGGCAAAATGAGTTAGATAAAATGGAGAAAGATGGAAGGTTAGCTGCTATACAAAATAAATGGTTAAATTAATTATTTACTAATAATAAATTTATGATAAAGATAAATAGTTAAAAATTATATATCATTTTTATAGCTATCATATAAAGCAATATTGCTATAATTTTTTTAATCTGATTTGAGTCAAGTTTAAAATACATTATTTTATTGCCAATATATCCACCAAGGATTGCGGCAATAGAAGTTATACCTAAAAGATACCAATCAATCTGTACAAAACTGCTATAAGATAAAAATGCACTAAATGTGGAAAATGGTACCATAAAACTAACTGCTATAGCCATCTTCTTAGCATCAAATCCAAGTAATATCATCAATGGCATCACAAGTGAACCTCCACCAATTCCAAGTATTCCAGAGATAAATCCAACAGTAGATCCTACAATATAAAGTATCCATCTTTTATCTTTAAGATTAGTAGTAGACTTTTTAGGTATAAGCATCATAGTTGCACTAAAAATCAAAAAAATTACAAATCCATACTTTGTATAAAGTATATTTATGTACTGACTTAAATATGCTCCAAGCGGAGCAAATATAAAAGAGGTGATAACAAGAGGTAAAGCAAACCTTATATCTAGTACACCTCTTTTATAGTTCATATATGTAGCAGTTATAGTTGTAGATGTATTTATAAAAAGTGCAATTGCTTTTGACAGTAAAAATCCTAATCCAAGAAAATCAAATATAGGAACAAGAGCAACAGCACTTCCAACTCCACCCATAGCGAAAAAACTAGATACTACAAGTGTGATTGTAAAAAATTCTATATAATATAGCATATGATCTCCATATTCTTATTTTGTAAAATTATAAAAATCTTTCTATTTTTAATAATAGTTTAACTATAGGATCATCAAGTTTTTCTAACATAATTTTACCCATCATTTTTTTTGCAAGTAGAACAAATGATTCACTAATAGTTGGATGGGGATGAATAGTATCTATTAAATCTTTTAAAGTTAGTTTTTTAGCTACTATTAAACTAGCTTCACCACCTAGAATATTTGCTTCATCATGTAGTATTGATATCCCTATAATTTTATTTGATTTTTTCTCAACTATAAATTTTAAATACCCAAAATCCTTATTTTCTATTTGTGATTTGGCTTCACTATTAAATTCAAATTTATCAATAATAACATCAATGTTTTGATCTTTTGCCTCTTCTTCAGTTAGTCCAGCAGATGCAAAATTTGGCATACTAAATAGTACCCATGAATTTTTACTAAAATCTGGTTTAAAAAAGTTATGTTCTAAAAATAAATTTTGAGCTATTAAATGAGCTGAATATTGTGCAGTATGAGCAAACTTTGGAAACTTTTCTACTACATCACCATTTGCAAATATATTTTTATTTGATGTTTGAAGTGATGGTGTAGTTTCAATTCCTTTTTTACTAAATTTAATATTTGCATTGTCTAAATTTAGTTTTTCTATATTTGGTACTCTTCCTGTAGCACTTAAAAGTTTTTGAACTAAAAGTTTTTTATCACTATTTTTTTCTCTATAGTTTATCTCTAAATAACACTCTTTATGATTTAGCTCAGTTATAGTTGTATTTAGAAGTAATTTAATATTGGGATGAGAATTTAGTTGATTTTCAATATATAATGCAGCTTCGTTATCAATATTTTTTAGTATTTTATCACCTCTTACAAATAAAGTTATTTTTACTCCAAGATTTGCAAGAATTTGTGAAAACTCAATAGCAATTGCTCCACTACCAATGATACCTAAACTATCTGGTAAAATCATATCTGAAAAAAACTTATCGTTTGTAATTATCTCATTTGTAGCATCACCTTTGTAAGATGGAATTGTTGATTTTGAACCAGTTGCAATTAGAGCTTTATCAAATTTAACAATTTTAGAAATATTATTTTTAAATATTACTTCGACACTGTGATTATCTTTAAAACTACCAAAACCTTGAATGATATCAATATTTCCAATACTATTAGCTAGTTCTTTTGCTGCAATTGTTCTTTTAATTAATATCTTATCTTTTCTTTGTTTTATTTTATCCCATATAAGTTCATAATGAAAATTATCTAAATTTATACCAAACTCTTTTAAACTATCTAACTCTTTTATATGTTTTGCACTTGTTTCCATTATCTTAGATGGAATACATCCTTGGAAAAGACATTCCCCTCCAAGTTCCCCTAATGTATCTATTAGTGCTATAGTTTTATTTTTATTTAGTTTTGCATATTCTATTGCTACAGGTGTACCAGCTGGTCCTGCTCCTATTACTACTAAATCATATTTTTCTTTAATATTAATCATATTTTTCCTAATAATTTATATATTTATCTCTTTTGCTTTTCCACCTTTTAGATAATTAACAAGTTCTGTTAACCCTCCACTTAATGTTTTTGCTTCATATCCTTTAAATCTAAGATATTCTTTTGACATATTTGCTCTATATTCATGAGGACATGCGCATACAATAATTTTATCTTTTGGTAGTTTATCTAAAGATTCTGGTAGTTTATTATATGGTATTTTTATAGCAAATTTAAGATCCCATACTGCTGTTTCAAAAGGCATTCTCACATCGATTAAGATGGCCTCTTTATTATTAAACTTTTCTATAAATGACTCAATATCTATTTTCATATCTTGTATATCTTTTAGAGTAAACTCACTAACTATCTTGTCTATATTTTCCATTTTTTTCCTTTATTATTTTAAATTTATTACTTATAATACTAATTTTCATCTTTAAATATTTTTAAAAAATTATTATTAAATTTAATTTGTTTTTTTATCTCTCTATTTGTAGTTAATCTTAATATTATCTCAATTGCAAATGATATTGCAAACCCACCAACTATATAGTATCCAATACCATCTAGATGTTTAGATGTATAAATCAATGCTAATATAATTGTAGTTAAAATTGAAAATATAGCAAATGCAATTATAACTTTAGATGCTTTGGTGTGTTTTATTCTAAAAAAATGACCAGTATGTACAAAAAGATGAATAAAAAGTATATATAGCGATCCCATTGTTGCAATTTCACCTAAATCAAAAAATAATATCATCATAGCAATAAGTATAGCACTTACAACTAATCCTTCTGTACTATGCCATACACCTTTTTCATATATTTTAGGAAGATCTCCATTTTTTGCCATTTGGTATGTAATATTAGTTGTGGCATATAGATTTGCATTTATTGCTGATGCTGTTGATATAAGTGCGGCAACTGCCATAATAGTAAATCCAATTTGACCAAATACTGGATAAGCAGCTTGCGCTAGTGCATAATCTTTTGCTTCAATAATCTCATTTAAAGATA
This sequence comes from uncultured Arcobacteraceae bacterium, assembly GCA_964564065.1. Lineage (GTDB taxonomy): Bacteria > Campylobacterota > Campylobacteria > Campylobacterales > Arcobacteraceae > JAIOSF01. Next base: position 27,984 of record CAZLZQ010000010.1, read on the forward strand.
AGTTTCCAAATACTGCAAAAGTAACTGCAATATAAAGTACCATAACGATCAATATTGAATATATCATAGCTTTCATCATAGTTTCTTTTGGATTTTCCATATCTTCTGCCGTATTTGCTATCACATTAAATCCTGCATATGCGAAAAATGTTAAAGATACTGCAAAGAATATATTATTAAATTGTGGAGTATTTTCTAGTGATAATAGCTCAGGTTTGATATAAAAAAATACAATTATAGTAAAAGTTGAGATAATAATAAGCTTTGTAATTACAATTATATTTTCACTTTTTGCTATCATTGAACTTCCTGCTAAGTTTATTATTACAAAAGTGGTTAATATGCCTATACTATAAAGATTTACTAAGAATGGTGTACTCTCTCCTAGCATATGTGCAGCATAAACTCCAAATGTTTTAGTAACCATAGTAATACCTACAATTGATGATAGATAAAATAGTATAGATATAGATCCTGAAAATATACCTTTC
>CAZLZQ010000011.1:0-26996 GCA_964564065.1 uncultured Arcobacteraceae bacterium
TGCCAGAAATCGCAGCTATGTATAAAAAAGGTACAGTATCTATTGTATCAAATGTAGGTACTTTAGTACAACCAATCACAAAAGACGAACTTGCTGCTTTTGATGCTGATAATACAGTATCACCAAAACCACCCGTATTTCTATTTGCTCACAATCATCAAAAAAGAGCAGTATATACAGCTCAAGCAGAACAATTAGGTGCTACTGGTTGGGCAGGTAGACTTGCAGATGAGTGGAGAGTAAATGACCCTGTAGGACTTAATCTTACTTATGGAGATGTAAACAGACTAGGTATTGGAGTATCTACATCACCACTTAAGATGCCAACTTCAGCACCTGTATCATTTGAAACAGCGTATAGAGAACCAATAAATAGAGCAAAAGGTGCACCGTTTGAATCACTTTTAAATAGATTTAATGAGATTACTAAAACTGATGCTTTTAGTGATTATTATTCAAATAAGGTAAAAAAAGCAGGAGATCTGTCATCTGCACTTATAACTGCCATGGAAAGTAAGCCTATTTTTAGTGATTTTACAGCTAAAAGTGCTTATGGCGATAGCTTATTTACTTACGAAGATGAAAATGGAAATGCAGAACTTTATACAGAACATACAATTGGGTTAGAGATGCATGATGATATACGAGAAGATATATTTAAGCAACTTAGAGCAGCTGCTGAGATGATAAAAGTAGGAAAAGAGCAACTAAATCATACACGGCAAATCATATATATAAGAATGCCAGGATATGATAGCCACTCAGGACAAGCTACAAATCATTTGAATAATCTTAGATCGCTTAGTATGGCTATGTGTGACTTTCAAAAGTCATTAGAAGAGATGGAAATGGATGACGAGGTTTTATCTGTAACTATGTCTGATTTTGGAAGAACACTAAAAAATAATAGTAATGGTACTGATCATGGTTGGGGTGGACATAGCTTTGTGATGACTGGCGATACTAGTTTTAATGGTGGAACAGTATACGGTGATGTTCTTGATGATTTAACATTAGATGGACCAAATGCATATACAGAAAAAGGTCGTATTATACCTACTACATCAATTGAACAAATGATATCACCATGTTTAAAATGGTTTGGAGTAAGTGATGATTTAATGCCAACACTTTTACCAAATCTAAGTAATTTTAGTAATAATAACAATACAACAAATTTAAATGGATTATTTAATTAAAGAGATAAGAGTTAAATAATTATATTTAACTCTTAATTTAATATTATTTAAAAGAAAAAGATACTATAGAATTAAATTCTAAATTATCTTTATATTAATTAGTCTCTTGTACCTACAAGGTTAGATACTAGTGCATATAGAGCAGGAACATCTGTTTTACCAACAAAACCTTCAATACCTATTCTATTCATTTTATCTTTTACAGCATCTGTTGTCATACTTGAATTTACAACTACTGGAATATGACTGAATTTAGGTGATTCTTTAATATGTTTTGCAACTTGATAACCATCAGTTCCTGGCATCTCAATATCTGTAATAACCAGTGCAATTTCATCAGGTCTAAACTCTTCAAGTCTATTGATAAGATCACCACCATCAGGAGATATGATAAAGTTTGCTTTAGCTTTTCTCATAAACTGATTCATAACTTCTCTAGCTACAGCACTATCTTCTGCAATTAAAATAACTTTATCATTTTTTAGAGGTTTAGTAACATATCTATCTAAATCACTAGCTTTTATATCAGTCCATCCAATATCAGAAAGTAATTGCTCTGCATTAAAAACTGTACAAAGATGATCTTTCTTATTTATCTCAACATAAGTTGTATATGTTACTTTAGAATTTTGATTTTCTGAGTTGATAAGTTCTGCAGTTGTTTTTTCAACAATATTAACCATATCTTTTACTAAAAAACCAACTTGCTTATGGTTAAATTCACAAAAAATTATCAATTTATATTCATTTACTGGTAAAGATTCATAACCTAACCATCTATCAAGATTGATAAGAGTGATTGGTTCACCTCTAATCGTACCAATACCTTCAACAACATCTGTATCTGTTGGTGTATCAGTTATTGCTATCTCTTCTGTTATTATAAAAGCTTTTATTTTTGCAATATTGATTGCATATACATCACCATGTCCAGTATAAAATACCGCTAATTGCTGTACATTTCTAAGGTGAGCTTGGGTTAATTGTTCAACACTATCACTAATTTCACTCATATAAATTCCTTTTATAATCTAAATTTATCTATTTGTTTCATTTTATCTATTTTTCACTTAATAGTTTTTGAATTGTTATACTACACATTGTTAATCCAAAAGAACCTGTCACTCCCACAAAACTTCCCATCTCTTTACAGTTGGCTAATTCACTACTAAATATAACTTTAAAGCTTTTAGTAAATCTCTCTTTTTTTAACAATTCTCTTATCTTTTTAGCAAAAGGGTCATTATAAGTTTTAAATATATTTATATACTCAATTTTGGTAGGATCAAATCGTTTTGCACTTCCTGTTGTAGAGATTAATTTTTTATAATATTTAGTTATTAATTTTATTTTTGGCTTTATATCATCAATAGCATCAAGTATCAAATCGTATGAACTCATATCAAAATTTTCCACCCATTCTAAATCAATTTTTTTATTTATTGATATAATATTTGGATAAATTGTTTTTAAATGTTCAACTTTTATTTTTCCTATTGCATCACTTCCAATTTGTCTATTTTGATTTGATTCTTCATAACAATCATAATCTACAATTGTTATATTTTCAATTCCACTTCTATAAAGACAATCTAAAGCATGACCACCTACTCCACCAACACCCAATATTATAATTTTTGCATCTTTTAATTTATCATAATTATCACCAAACAATAATTTACATCTATTATGCTTCAATTTATCATATCCATTCTAATATATCAAGCTCTCTTTCAATAAAGCCTGTTTTATGTTGTACATCTGCCTATGCTTATTGTTACACCATGATGGTGATAAAAGTGTATCATCACTAATACCTGCAGTTACTCTTGAAATAGATACATTTTTAGGTAATAATTTAATAGATTTTATTAATGTTTCAATATAAAGTTCTTCTGTTATAGGGGTAAAATCACCATTTTTAAAATCTACTGTTAACATTGTATTTTCTACTACATATAACGGATGAAATTTAATAGAATCTAAATCTAATTTAAGTGATTCTACAACACTATTTATCATCATCTCTTGAGTTTCATCAGGTAGACCAAATATCATATGACCACAAACTAACAAATCCCTATCTTTTGTTTTTTTAATCCACTCTTTAATATTTTGGAAATCATGTCCACGATTTATCTTATCTAGTGTTTCATCATATACTGTTTGAATACCATACTCTACCCATATCTCTTTATCTTTATTTAACTCTTTCAAATAATCTAAAGTTTCAATAGTAATAGAATCTGTTCTTGTACCAATACTTAAACCTATAACATCATCAAAAGATAATGCTTTATCATAAAGTGCTTTTAATGTTTCAAAAGGAGCATATGTATTTGTAAATGATTGAAAATATACTATAAATTTTTTTGCATTAAATTTATTTTGTAAAATTTCTTTAGTTTCATTAAACTGTGTTTGTAACTGTAAAAGTTGGTTTCCCAATTGGGGATTAGAAGTTGAATTTAAATTTAATTTAAATTCTGATTTATCAGTTAAATTTGGAGAAAATGATTCATTTTCACAAAAAGTACAACCACCTTTTGCTACAGTCCCATCAATATTTGGACAAGTAAATCCAGAGATACTAATAGGTATTTTATATACCTTCTCCCCATATTTATTTTTCCAATATCTACCTATAGTATTTAACTGTTTCAAATGGATAAACTCTACTTATGCTACGAAATAATCGCCATCAAAGCTAACTAATGAATATTTTCTATCACGCCCCAATGCACCTTTTAAATCATCAATTGAAAGGTATTTTAAAGAATCAGCTTCAATATATTCTTGAACCTCTTCTTTCGTATTCATAGCATTGATTAACTCCTCTTTTGTAGGTGTATCAATTCCATAAAAACAAGGATACTTTATCATTGGACTAGCAACTCTAAAATGTACCTCTGCAGCTCCTGCATCTTTTAACATTCTTACTATTCTTTTACTTGTAGTTCCACGAACAATTGAATCATCAATAACCACAAGCTTTTTACCCTCGATAAGTGACTTCATAGGTGAAAGTTTCATTTTAACTTTTATATTTCTCATAGCTTGTGTTGGTTCAATAAAAGTTCTTCCAACATAATGATTTCTAATAATTCCCAATTCAAAAGGGATACCTGATTCTTTAGCATAACCTAAAGCTGAAGGTACACCACTATCTGGAACAGGTATAACCATATCTGCATCTAATAGATCTTTATCATTTTGAGCCAAAGCTTTTCCCATAGCTTCTCTAGTAGAATAAACATTTTTACCATCTATATCACTATCAGGTCTTGCAAAATAGATATATTCAAAAGCACAAGGTCTAAACTCTTTTGTATCATCTAGGATAATTGATTCTGGTTCTTCAAACTCTTTTGAAAATATCAACATCTCACCAGGAAGAACATCTCTTACAAAATCAGCATCAACAAGATCAAAACAACATGTTTCACTAGCAATTATCCAACCGCCTGATTTTAATTTTCCAAGACTTAAAGGTCGTATACCATGAGGATCTCTTACTACAAAAAGTTTACTTCTACTTTGAATTATAAAGTTATAAGCACCTTTTAATTTTGGTAATGATTTGGTAATTCTATCTCTTAATCTATTCGCACTTGATTTTGCAATTAAATGTATTAGATTTTCAGTATCCATACCAGTTTGAAAAATAGAACCTTCATCAATAAGTCTATTCCTAACTTCATCTTTATTTGTTAAGTTTCCGTTATGAACAATTGATATCTCACCAAGTTTATATTTTGCTTGAATTGGTTGAGCATCAAATGTTGATTCACTTCCTGCAGTTGAGTATCTGTTATGACCAATTGCCATATTTCCTTTTAAAACTTTAAAAGCTTCCTCATCAAATACATCTCTTACAAACCCTCTATTTTTAATAGTAACTATTCTTTTACTATCATCACCACCAGCACTAATACCAGTAGCTTCATGACCTCTATGTTGCATAGCAAATAGAGCAGCAGAAGCTAACTTTGAAGCATCTTCATTTCCATATATTCCTACAATTGCACACATTCTAAAGCCCTAAACAATCGTTAATACTGTATAGATCAGGTTTTTGATCTACTAGCCATTTAGCAGCTTTGATTGCACCTTTACTAAAAGTGTTTCTTGCTGTTGCTGTATGATTTAATTCTATAAATTCACCATCATTATAAAATCCTGCAGTGTGTCGACCTACTATATCTCCACCTCTTAAACTCATAACTGCAATTTCATCTTTTGTTCTAGCACCTATAATACCATCTCTTCCAGATACTCTTACACTATCAAGGTCTAGTCCTCTAGCTTCTGCTGCATGCTCGGCAAGTGTAAGTGCTGTTCCACTTGGACTATCAACTTTATGTCTATGATGTTGTTCTACAATTTCACAATCAAATTCAGATAATGTTTTAGAAGCTATTGCTACAAGTTTGTTTAAAACAGCAACTCCCAAGCTCATATTTGTTGCGTAAAGAATAGGTACGATTTTTGAAGCTTCTATCAAAAGATTTTTTTGATGTTCGCTAAAACCAGTTGTTGCTATAACAAGTGGTTTACCTTTGTTTGCTTTTACGATAGTTGAAAGTAGATCTTCAGTTGCAGCAGGTGCTGAAAAATCAATCACAACATCACATGCATCTATCATAGTTTGCATATCATTTGTAACAACAGTATCCTTAGGTAATGTTTTAGTTAATTCATCAAATACATGAACACTTCCAACACAAGCTAATTCATCTTCAGCTAAATCACTAATAAGTAAAGAACCAACTCTACCAGTACTTCCCAAAATTCCAACTTTTAACATCTATACACCTTAAGGTTTAATTTAATTGGTATTATACCCATATATTATTAAACTTTTAAATATTTACAATGAGATTCTAATATCCCATTTAAATCATCAAATACTTCTATAGTTTCATTTTCAATATTTTTTGCTATCTCTCTTAACTCATCATTGCATGATTTATTAGCATTTTTATCAATATAACTTTGAACCTCATTATGTATACTTTCATGAACACCTTTTAATTTATTCCATGCAGTACTTTTTGTAAAACCACTTTGTGATTTCTCTTGTTCATCTATCCATTGACCCATTTTACACTCATGATGTGTTGGTACTCTAAATGATTTAAACTGATCTACTTTTTCAAACTGTGTTGATTTAAATGATATATGAGCAGTTTTAAAACCTGATATTAAAGATGTCATTGATGGATCACATACTTGTTTTTTTGCTTCTTGATTAAACTCAACATCATCCATAACTGATGATAAATTTGATGATAGTTTTTCAATCTCTAATGCTATTGATTCTAAGTTTCCAGAAGCAGATGAATTTTCTTGAGTAACTTTATCTAAACTACTCATTGCATCATTAATTTTAATAATACCAGCTTCTTGCTCTCTAGAAGCATTTGAAACTTCATCAATAATATTTTTAGTTTTATCAATTTTACTACTTAAATCAGTATATCCATTGATCATATCACCAACAATATTTTGACCCTCAACTGCTTTTTCTAAAGCATTTCCAACCAACTCTTTAATCTCATTTGCAGCTTCTGCTGATCTTGATGCTAAGTTTCTAACCTCTTGAGCAACAACTGCGAAACCTTTTCCAGCTTCACCTGCAGTAGCAGCTTCAACGGCAGCATTTAGAGATAAAATATTTGTTTGAAATGCAATCTGATCAATAATACCAATTGCATTATTTATTGATGTAACTTGCTCATTAATTTCACTCATTGATTTATCTGTTAAAGATGCTAACTCTTGTCCCTCTTTTGCAGATATACTTAACTCATCAGAAAGCTTAGACATTTTTACAACATTTGAAGAACTATTTTTAATATTATTTGTAATAATTTCAACAGATGCTGATGTTTCATCTAACGATGATGCTTGTATATTTGATGAGTTTGAAATAGTTGTTGCTGTTGTAGTCAATATATTTGTATTTTCATTTAAATTATCAATTGCATTTGAAAAAAGTGCCATAAAACTTGACATATCATGACCCAATGAAGATAATCCACTAGCAAGTGTTCCAAAATCACCATACAATCCTGATCTCTCACTCTCACTTAATCTATATGTATATTGACCTTTTCCATATTGCTCTAAAACTTTATTCATATTATCAAGTTTAACTTTTGTATCATGAAGCATATCATTTATATTTATTCTTAAATTTTCAACTTCATTTGTAGCACCTTTTTCATGTATCGAATATGTAAAGAATCCACTACCTACTTTATGCATTACATCATCTATCTCTTGTACAACTTTTTTATCTTGCTCTATAATATATGATGTTTTTGTTATTCCTACATTCATCTCAATTGTCATCTCTGCAAATTCATCACTACCTATTACTTCCATTGGTTTCATATAATCTTTTTCTCTTACAGCATAAGCAAAGAAATAGTTTAGTCCAGTTTTAAATGCTTTTAGATTTCTTAAAATATTTGTAGCAATTAATAGTGATATAAACCAAACTGTAAGATGCACTAGTATTGCAGTTATAATATCTCTATACATTGCAAAATCTGCTTTAGCCTCTAACTCACTTAATCTAGTCAATAATCTATTCGCTAAAAAGTCATCTACATTTTTTAGTTTATTGATTTTAACTGTCATCTTCTGAAACCAATTTTTAGAATCTTCACCAAATCCACCAATAGTTTTTGCATTAAATGCAATTTGTCTCATTCTTTCTACTTCATCAACAGCCTTACCTTTTACTGTCTGATTATAATATTGTGCAAATTTTGCTCTTGTTGTTGATAAAAATAGATTCATATATGTATTTTGTTCTATTACTAGCTTTGTAAATTTCACTTTAATTCCAGGTAAAAATTTATTTCTAGCAAAACTATTTGACATAACAGCTCTTTCGATTCCAGCTCTCTCTTTAGACATTAAAAAACTATAATATGAATTTAAATCACTAGCTTCATTTGAATTTGTAGCCATCTTTGTAACCTCTGCAATTGAGTGTAGAAAACTACTATTTAAACCAGTATAATATTTAATAGCACTTTTTGCATCAATTTTAAGTTTACTAACATCTGCTCTTATAGAATCTAACTTTTTTAAAGTTTTCAATTGAAATTTCAAGGCTTCTTGATAAGCTAAAGGGTAATTTTTAACATTTATTGAATCTAGTGCACTATATAATTTTTTGATTCTATGATCTGTTAACAATCTTTGTTTTGGTAAAATTTGAATAAATTTAGTACCTCTACTTCCAATAAATCCAGCAGTAGCACCTCTCTCTTTTTGAGTCTCATGTAATAAATTTGCCATAGCTGATGCAACTACTGTTGCTTCTTTTAATTGCATATTTGAGATTCTCATATTATCTCTAATATAATTTTCAACTTTTTTTAGTAAACCAATTTTAGTAGTAATAGTCTTAAACCAATACTCTGCAGATATATTAAATCCACCTATCTCATTAGCTTCAAGTAAAACTTTTCTAATTCTATTTACTTCATCAATATCTGGGCCAACCATTACTTTATCAAAATAGTTATTTTCCACTTTTGAAGAATATCCTCTAAATGTGGCAAGATATGAATCTTGTGCAGCAATAAGATTTGCAAACCTACCTCTCATACCGTGTCCATACCTATCTGCAGCTAATGTACTTGCACCTACTGCACGCTCGATACCTGCTCTCTCTTTTGCTTGTAAAAAAGCATTAAATGCTGCTACATCTTTTATAACTTCTGGAACTTTATCAAGTCTTACACTAAAATTTATTAGATCTAAAAATTTCTTATTATTGTTTGTATAGAAAGCTATTGCATCTTTTAATTTTATTGTTTGACTATTTACTTTAGATCTTATCTCATTGATATTATTCATTGCATTAATTGCATTCACAATAGCATGATTGAACTCTTCTGGATAAATCTCTTTAGTCATTGTTTTTGTATATTCTTTAAATTCACCTAAAACTTTATTTGTTGATAATCTTTGATTTGGTAATTTATCACTAAAGTTTTTACCCTTACTTCCTAAATAACCTGCAGTCATGCCTCTCTCTTTTTGAGTTTCATGCAATAGTTTAGATATCTTTGTTGCCATTTTTGTAAGCTCTGTAGCTTGTTCAACATGTTTACCAACTACATATGAATTATAAGAAATATGTATTGAAAAGTATAATAGTGCCATTAGAGGAAATGACACCAACAAAAGTAGTTTATTTTTAATCTTTAGATTATTTAGAAAATCAAAGTATTTCATTTTATCCCTTTTATTTGTCCAATTTATGTATACTCATATTATACTCTTTTTTAGTTAAAAGCAATTTTATTGTAAATACGAAATTGCACCAATTCCTGCAACCGCTCCATCACCTGCTGCACATACAACTTGCTTGGGTGCATCAACTCTTATATCACCTGCTGCAAAAAGACCTGGTATATTTGTTCTCATTTTCAAATCAACAATCACTTCACCAGATTTAGTAACATCACATAAAAAACTACCATCTTCTTGAATTAATGTTTGATTTAAAACTTCACGACCAACAAATATAAAAGCACCCATCACTTCTAATGTTCTTAATTCATTAGTTTCTTTAGATTTTACAATAACACCGGTTACTCCCATATTATCACCAATAATCTCTTGGGTAGTATGATTCATAACTAATTCAATATTATTATATTTTTTTAGTTTATCAACCTCATGTGGTGATGCTTTAAAAGTATCTCTTCGATGTACTATATAAACTGTTTTACATATATTTGCTAAAAATATTGCTTCTTCAACTGCAGTATCACCTCCACCTAAAACAACTACATCTTTTCCTTTATAAAAAAAACCGTCACAAGTTGCACATGTACTTACACCTCTACCAAAAAATTCAGCTTCACCTTTTACACCCGATGATTTAGGAATACTTCCCGTTGCTAATAATACTGATTTTGCATCAATAGTATTGCCACTTCCAAATGTTATAGTAAATATATCATCTTTTTTAGTAATATTTTTCACATCACTCATCTCATGCTTTAAGCCAAATTTTTTACATTGATCAGGCCATTTATCCATAAGTTCCATTCCAGTTACTACATCAATTTGTCCAGGATAATTCTCTATCTCACTACTTTGAGTAATTTGACCTCCTGGTAACCCTTTCTCAAACATTGTAACATTTTTTAGTCCACCTCGAGTAGCATATAAACCCGCAGTAAGTCCAGCAGGGCCTCCACCTATAATTGCAAAATCTAACATATTATTTCCTTCTAATCTATTTTTAATATTTATTTAGTGATGGTACTATAACTATTTTATAGTTTTCTTAAAAATATTATCTCATCATATTGATTAATATAATATGAATATACTTTTTTATACTTTAATCTACTTAGATCAAATTTACTTTTAAAAGTCTCTTTATGAGAAATAAACAATACAATAAAATCACAATAAGACCTTATTGTATCCAATAAATTATATCCACCCTCTATCATAATAAAATTATTATCATTTATATATTTTAGATCATCACTTATTATAACTTTTCTATTTTTAACTTTAAAAAGTGGTATTGCATTATCAATATTATTATTTTTAGAATATATTAAAATATCTGGAGCTTTATTTATCTTAGCCAATCTTGCATCTAATGTTGGTCTATCTACTCTTACAGTTTGACCACCTATTACCATCAAATCTAATTTAGTTCTTATGTTATGAACTAAAGTTAAAGAATCTTTAGTAGTAATATATCCACCAGTTACACTTCCATCTTCTCTCATAGCTAATTTAAAAAATACAAACCTATCTTGTTGCCATTTTTTAAATGGAAACAGAAGTTCATCTGTTTCATCTTTACAAATACCAATTTCTACTTCTATATTACTATTTTCTAATCTTTCTTTACCGCCAGATGCGTTATCATTTGGATCAAGAGTACCTATATAAACTTTTTTTATACCAATAGATTCTAATAACATAGCACATGCAGGTGTTTTCCCTATATGATTACAAGGTTCTAAAGTAACATAGATTTCACAATCACTAAAAAAGCCATTATGATTTTTTATTAAATAGTTGTGAATATCTTCTGAAGTAATCATATCTTTTAATTTTGAAGTTGGAAATTCTTTTAAAAATGCAGATTTCAGTGCATTTACTTCTGCATGAGGAAGACCAGCTTCTTTATGTGCTTCAACACTTAATAAATTATTTGATTTTACAACAGTTGCACCAACTGCTGGATTTGGATAGGTAAGAAGCTGATATTTCCAAGCCTCTTGAATAGCCAATTTCATAAATTGACTATTTTTATTTTTCATTGAAGTTTATTTATTCCAATTATAATAAGTTGATGAAGATAAAACATCATCAAATGTAGTTGTTTTTACGCCATCATTTATATCATCAATAGTAATTATACCATCATCAGATACTTCTAAAAGTTTACCTTTTAATACTTCTGTTGAAAACTCTTTGATTTTTACATCACATCCAACTGAACATTTAAAATGATTAAGAGTTTTTAATTTTCTCTCAATACCAGGACTACTTACTTCTAGATTATACTTTCCATGCATCGGCTCTTCAATATCTAATAGAGGTGAAATCATACGACTTACATGTGCACATTTATCTAAATTTACTCCATCTTTATGAGATATATAAACTCTTAAAATATTTACTTTATGCTCTTTTGTTTGTTGAATATCATATAGATCTACACCACAACCTTCAACTGCTAACTTTATAGATTCTTCTAATTCCATTTTCTACTCTTCTTCATTTTTTTTTGTTGAAATTTGAGCAAATAGATCTTCCATTCTTGCTCTCTTTTCCATCATATCATCAACTAAAAAAGTAAAATTTGGACATTTATACCAAGATGTAGCACCCAACACATAGTTTTTTATAGCACCATTTGCTTTTCTTAAACTTTGTCTTATCTCTTTTAGTTCTGCTTTATCATAATCACTTCCATCATAATAAACTTTTGCATCATATTTACCATTTTTACAATCAACTTCTGTGATAGTCAAAGATGTTATTCTATTATCATTTAAAGAACTCAATGCTTCAGGAATTAATTCCTGAAGTAATGATTCAGTTCGTTGTAAATTTACGCTCTTATTAGTCAATAGTTTGTTCTTCTTTATGTTCTATAAATGTTTCAATATAATCATGAACTCTTATATCATTGAAACTTTCAAAGATAATACCACATTCATAACCATTTGATACCTCTTTAACATCATCTTTAAATCGTTTAAGAGACTTAATAGCACCTGTATAAATAACAACACCATCTCTAATAACTCTTGCCAATCCACCACGAACAACTTTTCCATCTGTAACTTTTGTTCCAGCAACTGTACCAACTTTTGGTACAACAAAAGTTTCTAGAACTTGTGCTTGACCTGTATTTTCTTCAGTTACAATTGCACTCATCATACCAGATAATGTAGCTTTAATCTCATCTAATAATGCATAGATGATACTATATGTTTTGATCTCTACACCTTCTGATTTAGCTTTAGTTTTAACAGCACCTGTAGGTCTTACATTAAATCCTAAAATAATACAATCATCACTTGCAGATGCTAAAGAGATGTCTGCTTCTGTAATACCACCAACACCTGAAGATATAATTTTAACTTTTACCTCTTCATTTTTAATTGATTCTAATGATGCTTTAATAGCTTCTAAAGAACCACCTGCATCAGCTTTTAAGATTACTGGTAATGCTTTTATTTTACCTTCAGCAATAAGTGCTGCCATCTCATCAAGAGAAACTTTAGTAGAGTGACTTAACTCTTTTGCTCTTGCATGTTCAGCTCTTGTAGTTGCAATATCTTTTGCTTGTGCAGCTGTTTCTTGTGCAACTAAATGTGAACCTGTTGTAGGAATATCAGCAAGTCCAACAACTTGACCAGTTCTACTTAAACCTAGTTCTTTTACAGGTTTACCTGCATCATCTAATAAAGCTTTAACTCTACCAAATGTAGTATCTGCAACTATATTATCACCAACTCTTAATGTACCATTTTGTACAATAACAGTAGCAACTGCTCCTCTACCTTTAACTTGTAATGACTCAATTACTGTAGCTTTACAAAGTGCTTGTGGATCTGCTTCAAGCTCTAATAATTCAGATTGAATAATAATATTTTCTAGTAACTCTTCAATACCTTCACCAGTAAGTGCAGATACTCCAATAAATTCAATATCCCCACCCCAATCAACTGGACTCATATCATGTTCAGCCATACCAGCTTTAACCATATCTAAGTTTGCAGTCTCTTTATCAATTTTATTAACAGCAACAATTATAGGAGCACCACTAGCTTTTGCAGCTTTGATAGACTCAATTGTTTGTGGTTTTACACCATCATCAGCTGCTACAACTAAAATAATAATATCAGTAATACTAGCACCTCTTACTCTCATAGATGTAAAAGCTTCATGACCTGGAGTATCAACAAAAGTAATATCTTGACCATTTTTATTTACTGTATATGCAGAGATATGTTGTGTAATACCACCAGCTTCTCCAGCTGCAACTCTACTACTTCTTATTTTATCAAGAAGTGATGTTTTACCATGATCTACATGCCCCATAATTGTTACAACAGGAGGTCTTGAGATATAATTTGTTTTATCAATCTCTTCTTCTGCATAATCTTCAACATAATTTACATCTTCAAGTTCATCTTTTACTGTAATATTGATCTCATATTCTTCACCTAAGATCTCTAATTCATCTGCACCTAAAAAGTCATTTTTTGTAACCATCATACCAAGCATAAAAAGTTTACCGATTACATCACCTGATGTTCTACCGATTTTATCTGCAAACTCATGAACTCTACAATCTTCAGGTATAGTTACATCAGTGATCTCTACCTCTTCAACTTTTTGCTTATACTTTTTCTTTTTCTTACCTCTTTTAATACCTCTTGGTACATTTCCAAAGGCACTAGGTTTTGTAGTTCTGATGTTTTTAGGTCTTGGTGTTTCTCTAAGGAATTTTGATGTTTCCATTAATCCCATATCAAGAAGAACAACCTCTTCACCCATAATTGATTCTTCTGATGTTTTAAAGTCACTTGATGTTTCAACTCTTAGTTTTTTACCATGCTCATGAGCTTTTGCCGCTTGCTTGCTTCTCTCTTTTCTAGACTTAGAACTATATTGTTCTTTAAGTTCAGGACTTGAACCAAATAGATCACTCATAGAAGCCATTTTTTGTTTTCTTGATTGAGGTACTACTTCTGTTACTTCTAACTGAGGTCTTCTTTTCTTAACAATTGTAAGACCTCTTTTTTTAAGTGTTATTTTTGGAGTTACTGGAGAAACTTCTTTCTCTTCTACTTTTGTTTCCTCTTTTGATTCCACTTTAGACTCAACTTTTGTAGGTTCCTCTTTTTTAGGTTCAACTACTTTTTCAGTTTTTATCTCTTCTTTTTTAGGTTCAACTTTTGCAGGTTCCTCTTTTATTACAGGATTCTTTTTTTGAACAATTTTTAATTCTTTTCTTTTAATAGTTTCTTTAACAACTGGCTTTTTAACAGTTTCAACTTTTTCAACTTCCTCTTTTAACTCTTTTGATTTCTCTTGAGTTACTGGAGTTTCTTCAATCTCTTCTGCTTTTTCAGCTGTTTTTTTCTTTTTAATTGTAGCTTTCTTTTTTGGTAACAATTTACTTTTACCAGTCATAATAAATTCTGTTATAGCTTCTGCTTCTTCAAACGAAACGCTACTTTGTGGTGATTTTAAAATTATTGACAACTCTGCAGCTTTATCTATAACTGTAGCACTCGTCGCCCCAGCTTCCTCCGCTATTTCAAAAACTCTTACTTTATCTTCCATTATCAAATATCTCCTTTAGTTGTACAATATAATTATCTTTATTTTTACAGTGCCTGTAAAGTGCTTTTTCTAGTTTTTTTGTTTCTTTTAAACAATCATTACATATATAAAAGCTTCTTCCGGTGCCAGTATATTTTATCAGCATTTTATCTATACATTGTAGTCTATTTAACACTTTTTGAGTGTACTTACCTCTGCAAGATACACATGTTCTTATAGTTAATTTTAGCATTTTATCTAAATTCCACTTAATTCTCTATAGATATACCAGTATTATCAAATTCACAAGCAAAAATTTTAAAGTGTGGAAAATTTTCTTGAAGTTTTTTTACAACTCTTGGAGCATCTTTTGAATATACAATATTAAAAAATGTTGATCCACTTCCTGATAATGTACTCATCAATGCACCATTTCGTAAAGCTACTTTTTGAACTGCAAAAAGCTCAGGCATTTGCTTCATTCTATAGTATTGGTGAAATCTATCTTTTGATGCTTTTTTTAACATTCTAAAATCTTCTGTCATAAAAGCTGCAGTTAATAGTGAACTATGTGATATATTAAAAATAGCGTCCTCTTTAGAGTATTTAAATGGTAATGTTTTTCTTGACAAATTTGTAGATATTGCTCTATTTGGTATAACAACAACTGCTTTTAAAACTTTGGGAATCTCTTTTCTTATAAAATAAACTTCATTTTCATGTATAGTTGAAACTGTAAATCCACCCATTACTGCAGGTGTAATATTATCAGGGTGAGATTCATAGCTAAGTGCTAAATTTAAAAGTTTTTTATTATCAAGTTTTATACCCTCAATTGCATATGCTGAAGCTATTGCACTTATTATTACAGCACTACTACTCCCTAATCCTCTAGATAATGGTATCTCATTTTGAAATTCAAATCTAAATTGTTGTTTTTTACTACTTAAATTGTGATGAAAATCATTAAATGTTGAGATAAACATATTGTTGTCTTTTAGTTTAGGGTTATCAGATCCTTCACCTTTTAAAGATACACTATGAAATCTTGCTGGTTTAATTATCACATGATTTCTAATATTTAAAGCCAATCCTAATGTATCAAATCCTGGACCTAAGTTTGCACTTGTTGCGGGTACGCTAATTTTCATTTCTTTCCTTAATTTTATTTCTTAATATACTGCTGGTAGCTGATAATTTGGTAAACAATCCTCAGTAAATATATCTTTTTGAAGTTCGTTTGGTAATTTAAATTCTATTATTTTATCTGTATCTTTTAAAAAATCTATTATTATTTTATCATTATCTTGATTAAAAAAGTATTTCTTTCCTAGTGCTTTTATTGGACTATTTTGATTAAATTTAAAACCATTTGTTGCTTTAAATTTGATATCTCTTACTATAGAAATTGTTTTTAAAAATATATATCCAACTTTAATAGCCATATAACTTCCTGGACCATTTACATAAAATATAGTTATTATTTCAAAATCTTCTAATATACTTTTAAATATATTTGGTAAAACATCACTTGTTTTTCCACTATCTTCAATTGTTTTTATTAAATTATTATCTTCATAAATTCCAATTAATATTGGATTTGCTATTGAGATAACTAGCACATCTACTTTCTTCATATACTACACATGTACCAAAGAATATGCTTTTGAAAGAACTTTTACATCATCTTTTTCATGTTCTAATTCTATTACTTCATAATTAGCAGGATCTTCTAATAATTTCTTTGTTAAAAGATGATTTAAATGATGACTACCTGCATGTGCATTATACTCACCTATCATGGTATATCCTAATAAAGACATATCACCTATTGCATCAAGAATTTTATGTTTTACAAATTCATCATTATATCTTAGTCCCTCTGGATTAAGTATCTTCTGATCATCTAAAACTATAGCATTATCCAAACTTCCGCCTTGTGCTAATCCTATACTTCTTAAATATTGAACTTCATGTAAAAAACCAAAAGTTCTAGCACGACTAATATTTTCTTTATATTCTTCTATAGAATAATCAAATTTAAATTGTTGTTCTCCAATAGCTGGATGTTCAAAATCTATTGAAAAATCATATATTATATGATTTGATGGTGTTAACTTTACAAACTTATGATCAACTTTAACCTCTACCTCTTTTTTTATTCGTATAGCTTTTTTACTTTTTGTTTGCTCTTTGATACCAACCTCATCAAGTAACATACAAAATCCACTACTACTTCCATCTAAGATAGGAACCTCATCATTGTCTAAAATAATTCTAAGATTATCTATACCATAAGCATATATTGCAGATAAAAGATGTTCTATTGTAGATACTACAACTCCATCTTTTCCAATTACCGTAGCCATCTTTGTATCTATTACATATTCTGGTGTAAGAGGAATAGTGACAGCCTCATCTGATCTATAAAAAATTATACCCATATCATCATCTAAAGGCTCTAAAATCATTTTTACAGGTACACCTTTATGCAATCCTATACCTACAATTTCAACTTTCCTTTTAATTGTTCTTTGCTTCATCTATTTTCCAGATATTTGTTTATTTGCATCATTTAAGACATTTGTAATTCTTACTTTGATCCAGTTTTTATCCATCCACTCTAAAGGATTTACCTCTACACCTTGAATTAAAATACCAAAATGTAAATGATCTCCAAATACTGCACCGGTTGAACCAGTATTAGCAATAACTTCTTTTGCTTTTACAATATCTCCAACTTCAACTTTTTGAGTACTTGTATGTGCATAAAGTGAAAATAATCCCATACCATGATCTATAATTATTGAATTTCCATATAATCCTAAATAATTTTTAAATACAACCTCTCCGCTATTTGATGTTTTAATAGGTGCTTTTTTTACACTTGCCCAATCTATACCTAAATGCCATGCTTGATTTATCTCTTGACCATCTAAAAAATAATGTCGTCTTTCTCCATACCCAGCAACAGTTTTAGAACCTCTTAATCTTCTAAATGGTTTTATATTAAACTCTTCAATAACTTTATCTTTCATTGAGTTTAATGCTGTTTTTTCTAACTGCTCTATATTTTTATCTCTTAAATGAGTATTTGAATATACAAATATTTCACCTACATCATTTGGTACAGCTTCTCCACTTTGTTCAAGAACAAAAGCACTTACATTTTTAATAAAGTTTTTATTTAATTCTATATCATCAGTTTTTATTTTCTTTTTTTGTATATAAAAAGGCACTTTTGTTATTCTTTTATTTTTTGCCTTATCTAAAACAACTAAATTTACTCTGTTAAACTCTTCAATATCTATAGGCCAAGCAACAAGTGCTACAAAATAATTCTTAGTTTTATAAGGCATTAATTTAAATTTCTTTTTACCATTAAATGATATATACATATCCTCTAAGTTATCATCAGAAACCTCTACTACAACTACTGCACTACCACCTCTTTGAATATATCTAGAGTTTGAAAGTACATTTGCTACTGGTTTTTTTGTATCAAGAATTATATTAACTTTTTTAAGTGCCTTATTACCTTCTAAGAAATTCCACTTACTATTATCTACAACTTCTATTTCTAATACTGCTTTATCACCTTTATAAAACATATCTAACTTTGGTGGTACTATATCAATAGATAAATTCTTTTGATTACTTGATATAACTTCTTGATTTAAAACAATATTTCGTTTTCCATCTTTAAATGTTATTTTATAATATTTTATTCCACTCTCATCTTCAAAATCTACAGTCAACTTTGACTTTAAATTCCAATATATTTTATCTGCAATTTTAATTTGTGGTTTATTTTGTTCAAATGCTGGTGATAAATATAAATAACCAACTGCTAATATTATTATAATTATCAACAAACCAAATAATAAACCTAAACTACTCTTTTTTTTCTCTTTAAATGTCAAACTATTCCCTTAAATACTATTATAATTATCTCTAGTTTATCATAATAATCATTTAGTTCTAATATAATGTAGTTGCTTATATCCATCTTTTCTTTTTTTATAACTACTTAATGTAAAAGAGTTATAGATATCCAATATATCAATTGCTAGACAATTTGAACCACCTCTACCTATTCGACCTAAATATTGAACCAACCTACCATAATAAGATATTGGTGTTGCAAAAATTATAGTATCTAGATGTGGGAAATCTATCCCTTCCCCAAAGTATGATGTTGTGGCTAATACTAAAGAAGCTGTTGAGACTTTTTCCATTGATACTACTTGCTCACTCTTCTTTAAGCTTCCATGAATAGATATATACTCTATCTCTTTTAATTTTAAAATTAATTCTAAATTCTCAATATGCTCAATTCTATCTGTTAATAATAATATTTTTCTTTTACTATATTTTTCAATCTCTTCTATAATTAAATTATTTCTATTATTATCATTTATCAATTCAGCAATTAAATCTGAAAAGTTATCAACTTCACTTCTAAACTCTGTTTCAACTATCTTTAACTTATTTGTTAAACTTTTTTTACTTTTAACCTCATAGGCTATTGATCCAAGTTGCTGGTATATCAATGGCTCCATACCATCTTTTCTATTTGGAGTCGCACTAAGCCCAAGTATAAATTTACCTTGAAAACTTTTTATAATTTTCTCAAATGTTAAAGCTGGAATATGATGACACTCATCAACAATAACAAATGAATAGTTTTTTATAATATCAATATTATTTTTTAAACTCTGCATTGTTGCTACATCTAATTTATTATTTAACTTATTTTTACTTTTTCCCAAAAACCCAATATCTGATTTTTTATATCCAAAATATGATACAAACCTGTCTATCCATTGATCTAGTAACATATTTTTATTTACTATAACTAAAGTATTGGCCTTTCTTAATTCTATCATTTTAGCACCTATAAGTGTTTTTCCAAATCCTGGTGGTGCAATACATAATGAGAAATCTTTTTTAGATATATAATCAACAGCTATTTTTTGTTCATCTCTTAGCTTAAATTTTATTTCTGGAAATTCTTCCTCTTTATAAAATCTTTCATCTATATATGAAGTATCTAAATTATTTTGTTTAAATAGTTCTATAACATTTCGCATCAAACCTCTTGGGAGTATTAGTTGATAATCTTTTTCTTCAAAAGAATAAATACTCTTAGGTGTGTTAAAAATTGGTTTTCTTAAATTTTGAAGTATCTTAATTTGTGGGTTCTCAAAAGTTGCAAACACTTTTAGACTTTTGATCATTTTCGAAGAAAGATGATTTGAGTTTATATATATAGAATCTTTTAAAGTTATATAACTTTTTATATTTTGTTGCTTTTGATTTTCTAATAATTCAATTTGAGTTTCAATAATCAATTTTTGAGCATAAAGCTTCTCTAATTGATCATCTATAGAGTTCATCTTTTATTATTTAATCTCTAATTTATTATATTGACTATTTAGTGTGGAATTCTTCTGTTTACCAATACCATCAAATATACCATTCTTTTCAATCACTAATTCATCATACTGCATCTTACCGATTACTTTACCAGTTTCTAAAATTGTTATATTTTTTATATCAAACATCCCATCTATCATCCCACTAACAATTAGATCTTTTGTTTTTATCTCACCCAATAGCTCACCACTATTTCCTATAGTTACACTTTTTTTAGCTACAATAATACCCTCAAATTTACCATCAATAAAAATAGAACCCTCTGTTTCTATAGCACCTTTTATAATAGTACCATTTCCTATTATTGTTGTACCATGATTTGATTTTGACTTTTTATTAGATTTACTAAAGATTCCCATTTTACACTCCTTTGTTTTGAAAATATTTGTTCATAATTTTTTAGATTCCAACTTATGAAATTTTGTGGATTTAATACTCTTGTTGCATATCTAACCTCATAGTGTAAGTGAGGACCATTACTTCTTCCACTATTACCACTTTTAGCTATAAGTTGACCTTTTTTAACAACATCACCAATTTTTACTTTTACAAATCTTAAATGTGCATATAAAGTTTCAAATCCAAAGTTATGTGCTATGATAACTGCTCTTCCTAGTGCTCCATCATCTTTTGTATTGATATATTTCACAACACCATCTGCTGTGGTAAATACATCTGTTCTTCTTTTTGCTCTTAAATCTATACCCTTATGATATTTTTTTTCTTTTGTTACGGGATGAATTCTATATCCAAATTTTGATGTTGTTATACACTCTTTTAATGGACATTGACTAGGAATAGTATTTAACATATATACTCTTTGAGCAGAGGTTATTTTAGCTATTGTAGCTCTTTGTATTAATGAACTATGCTCATCTTTACCAATACCTATAATATGTTCTATATCATTTAACTGTGTAGTTAACTCTTTTATTGATTTTATTTTTGATTCTATTTGAGTATTATATTTATTATTTTGAAGTATTAAATCTTTACTTTTCTTTCTAAGATCATCAACACTATTATTTAGATGTGATATAAGCAAAAAACTAACTGTACCGATTGTTAATATAATAGGTATAGACCATAAAAATATTTTTTTTATAATTTTATGTAAACTATATGATTTTGTACCATTTACATCAGAAACTGTTAAGGTAAGTTTATCTCTTATTCCCATTATTTATCTCTTTTATATCTACTTAAAAATTCATCTACAACTAAAAATGATCCAAAAACTAAATATTTATTATCTTCTGTAATATTAAGTATATCAAAAAACTTTACATTTAATGATAAATCTTCAATACAATTTTTTAATACTTTTGAATCAACAATTCTATCATCATCACATTTTATAATTTGAACCTCTTGAATAACTGGCTTTAAAATAGTCAGAACCTTTTTATAATCTTTATTGGCATAACTATTATATATTAAAATAATTTTATTATTATCTTTTTTTAATTCACTTAATATAACTTTAGCAGCTAAAGGATTATGTCCAACATCTACTATAATATTTTTAGATATTTTTTGAAACCTACCTTGCATAGATTCAATGTTTAAATCATCTATTGGTAAATTTAAATATCTTAGGACATTTAAAGATAATTTTAAATTATCTTGTAAGTATAAAGGTAGAGTTTTTATATTTTTAGGAGTATCAATATTATCATCATAAATAACTTCTTTATAATCTGATAAAATCTCATTTTTTACTTCTAATACTTCTATATTAATTTGTTTTGCTAAAATATATCGAGTATTACAACTTCTCATTTTTGTTGAAGCAATCTCTCTTATTGTATCACCTAAAAAGTTTTGATGATCAAGATCAATTGTAGTAAAAATAGATAAATCATTTTTGACAACATTTGTAGCATCAAACTCTCCGCCTAATCCAGCTTCTAGTATCAAGTAATCTATACCATCACTTAAATAAAGTGCTAAAAGTGTTGTATACTCAAAATATGTAAGTTTCTCTAAAAGTTGATTATCTAATATTTCTAAAAGATTATAATGTGCAAATTCTAATTGTTCTTCAGTAGAATCTATTCCATTGATCCAAATTCTTTCATTAAATTTTACAACATGAGGAGAACTATAGTGTAAAATATTTTTTTTAAGTTGATTTAAAAAGGAGGCTAGAAACCTCCCTGTTGTACCCTTACCATTTGTACCTACTATATGTATAACATATGGTAATTTTATAAATTTCTTTAATATCTCCCATGATTTATAGATAACATCATAATCAATTTTATCATAATATAATGTTTTTTTTTCTAAAAAATTTTCTAATGAGTTATCCATTACTATTTTTCAAATGATTCTATAGCTATCTTAGAAAAAAGATCAGATAATGCATTTGTAGATGCTAATCTTTTAGCTTCCTCTTTTTTTCTATCTGTAACAACTGAGTCTGCATCTACTGAATAATCATAATAATCTGATACTGTTATTGATTTATACCCTTTATTAGATTGAGCCTTTTTGTATTGTACATTTATAGAAACCGTCATTCTATATGCTTTTGCATAACCATCATTATCTGTAGATATTGCACTATTTTTAGCACTAGTTAATGCTACTAATATAATAGTATCCGCATCACTAGGATTATTTACTAATGTTCCATTAAATCTATTTATAACCATATCATTCATAGCATCTTTTATAATAATAGAGTTTTCACTACTTTGGATATTTATTTGCGAGTCAACAAACACTTTTCCTTCTATCTCATGCTTTGCATAATAAGATGATGGCTTATATCCACAACCAGATATTAAAAATACTAATATAAAAAATAGAGAGTATATTTTCACCTCTCTACCCTTTTACAACTAAATTTACAAGTTTTTTAGGAACAACAATCTCTTTTATCATCTCTTTACCATCAATCCATTTTTTAGCTACATCCGTAGCTTTTGCTAATACAAGAATTTCATCTTTTGTAGCATCAGGAGAAACCTCAATCTCTCCTCTTTTTTTACCATTGATTGTAATAGCAAGAGTGATACTAGTTTCTACAAAAACATCCTCTTTTATCTCAAGTGTTTTTTCGAAATTTGTAAATGCAAATAAGTTATTGCTAATCTCCCAACAAGTATGAGGAATTATTGGTTCAAGTATATTTGAAAGTACATAATAACCCTCAAGCCATATTGTAGGATTTGATTGTTTATTTAAAGCATTTAAAGCTTCCATAGATGATGATATAAGTGTATTAAAAGCAAATGTTTTATTCATAACATCAACTGATTTTTTTAATGCTTCATATACTTTTTTTCTAGCATCTTTTTCATCACTTGATAGCTCACTATGTACAAGTCTTTCAATCAATGATCCATTTGAACCTTCACATTTACTACTATTTTCATAAAACTTTCTAATAAATCTGTATGATCCCTCAACAGCTGAAGCATTCCACTCTAATTCTTTTGTTGGTGGTGCTGCAAACATCATAAAAAGTCGCGCAGTATCTGCACCATATTTATTTACAATCTCATCAGGATCTACAACATTTCCTTTAGATTTTGACATTTTTGCACCATCTTTTAAAACCATACCTTGAGTAAGTAAGTTTTTAAATGGCTCTTTTGAATTTGTGTATCCAAGTTGATTTAAAGCTTTTGTAAAAAATCTAGAATAAAGAAGATGTAAAATAGCATGTTCTATTCCACCAACATACTGATCTACATCCATCCAATAATCAGAATCACTTTTAGAAATACCTTCATTGTTCCATTTATTTGGATTTGTAGCATATCTTAAAAAATACCAGCTTGATTGTACAAATGTATCTAGAGTATCTGTTTCTCTTATACTATCTTTTCCACATTTAGGACAACTACAATGCTTCCAAGTAGGATGAGTATCAAGAGGATTACCTTCACCAGTTATATTTACATCTTCAGGTAATGCAATAGGTAAATTTTCTAGTTTTTCAGGAACTATTCCACAATCTTCACAATGGACAAAAGGTATAGGTGCACCCCAATATCTTTGACGACTTATACCCCAATCTCTTAGTTTATAATTTATTTTTCTTTTACCTAAGTTATTTTTTTCAAAATGCTCAATAATAGCATCTTTGGCATCTACATTTTTCATATCTGTAAATGTATCACTATCTACTAAAACACCTGGATTTGTAAATGCTTCTTCAAGATTAATAATACCATCAATAGTATCAATAACTATTTTTATATCAAGTTTATATTTAGTAGCAAATTCAAAATCTCTTTGATCATGAGCAGGTACAGCCATAACAGCCCCACCACCATATGAAGCTAATACAAAGTTAGCAACCCACACAGGTATTAACTCACCAGTTAAAGGATGGATAACAGTTATCTCTAAATCTAATCCCTCTTTCTCTTGAGTTGCTCTATCTCTTTCTGTTACTTTTTTCATATTTTTAATTTTAGATATTTTATCTTCACTTAAAAGATTATTTTCTATTAAATAAGTCACTATCTCATGTTCTGGAGCAAGTGCAGAATATGTCACTCCATAAACAGTATCTGGTCGTGTTGTAAATACTGTATATTTATTAAAGTTATTATTTAACTTTTCTTTAGAATCATCACTAAGAGTAAAATCAAATTCAAGTCCACTACTTCTACCTATCCAATTTTCTTGCATAGTTAAAACTTGTGATGGCCATTTCCCCTCTAAATCTTTTAAATCATCTAAAAGTGTTTGTGAATATTTTGTAATAGCTACATAATATCCTGGCATATCTTTTTGTTGTACTTCATTGTCACATCTCCAACAACAACCATCTTCAACTTGTTCATTTGCTAAAACAGTATGACAATCTTCACACCAATTTACTGTTGAGCTTTTTTGATATAAAAGACCCTCTTCATACATTTTGATGATAAACTCTTGTTCCCATCTTGTATAAAGTTCATCACTTGTAGCAAATTCTCTAGTTTTAGAAAAACTAAGCCCAAGACCTTCAAGTTCTGATCTCATATAATCTATATTTTCATATGTCCACTTTTTAGGATGTAGCTTATGTTTTATCGCTGCATTTTCTGCAGGCATTCCAAAACTATCCCATCCAATTGGATGAAGTACATTGAAGCCATTTTTTCTAAAGTGTCGAGCAAATGCATCACCTAAACAATAGTTTCTTACATGACCCATATGGATACGACCACTTGGGTAAGGGAACATACTTAGTATATATTTTTTTTCTAGTCCACAATCTTCACTTAAAGGCTCATTTGTATTATTTTCATTCCAATAAGTTTGCCATTTTTTTTCTATTTGAGATGGATTATATTCCATTAATATTCTTCCTTATCTTGACTTTTTGCACTCTCTACTAATGTTAATGCGATTGAGTATGTATTAGCAACAACTGCACCTATTGCTAACCCTACTGCTAAGTTTATATTATCTGTAAATGTATAAACTATAAAAGCAGGAATAAGGTGTAAATCTGCAACCAAAGAACTAGCCAATAACTCTGCTGCTAGTAAGTTTCTTACACCTATTTTTAATATTGTTGATATTACATTAACCCCTGCAGCTAAAAAAAGCGCTATTGCTGTATCTTCATACAAAAAACCAGCAGTTGTCGTCAAACTCATAAGTGAGAAGAATATATATGTTACTTTACCCCAATCCATGGACACTCCTAAAATATTTATTTATAGATAAATTTTAGCTATTATATTTAAAAGCCCTTGATATATCGGTTAAGCAATAAATTTATATAATGCCTCTATCTCTTTATCCCAAATTGTATCATCAATTGTTTCTAAAATAAGTGGAATATCATTCATCCTTTTATCATTCATAATAAAATTGAAAGCATCCCAACCAATCTCACCTTCACCTAAACTATGGTGTCTATCTACTCTTGCTCCAAGAGGTGGTTTTGAATCATTGATATGCATACCCATTAAAAACTCAGCCCCAACTATCTTATCAAAATCACCCCATGTCTTATCATAAGCCTCTTTTGTTCTGATATCATAACCTGCTGTAAACATATGACAAGTATCTATACAAACTCCTATTCTACTTTTATCTTCAACTTTATCAATTATATGCTCAAGATGTTCAAACTTATACCCAAGATTTGTACCTTGCCCTGCAGTATTTTCAATAACTGCTTTTACATTTTTAGTTTTATCTAAAGCTATATTTATAGATTCTGCTATTAAATCTAAACATTCTAGTTCACTATAATGTAATTTTTCATTATGATCTGGATCTTTTTTTCCAAACTTTTGAAGATGACTTCCTGGATGAAAGTTCAATCTATCAAGACCTAAGATATCACATCTTTCTAGCTCGTCTATAAAAGCATTTCTACTTTTTTCTAACTTTTCACTATCTGGATTTCCAAGATTTATAAGATAACTATCATGTGGTAAAATATGCTTTGGCAAGATACCTGATAGCTCAAGGTTTTTAAACCAAGCATCTAAAGTTTTAGTATCAAAAGGTTTTGCATCCCATCTTTTTTGATTTTTTGTA
>CAZLZQ010000012.1:0-16514 GCA_964564065.1 uncultured Arcobacteraceae bacterium
AGTTGTTAAAGCTGAAACTGCTACTGCAGCTGCAAGACTTAATTTAATCATTTTTGTCATATGTTTTCCTTTTATTTTTGAATTCGAAATTTAACAATTGTGTATAATCTAAATGTAGATATATAAAATTTATACACTACTTAGCACAATGTTATGAGAGCATTTTACTTTTATATTCTTAATATATACTTAAACTATAATACTTTTTATTATATCTTAAGCTATTTAAGGGAATACAAAGAAAGTGTATAATATATAATTATCCTTTTTGTAACTCTAATAGATACTTATATGATGAGTTTATAGATCTAAATTTATCTGTATCATCTCCTTTATATATATCTGGGTGATATCTCTTTGCCATAGTTCTATATTGTTTCTTTATATCACTTTTTGATAAGTGTGAGATATCGATACTTTTTTCAAAAAGATTTAAGATATGTTTATTGAGTATATCCTCTTTTGAGTATGTTCCCTCTCCAAACTGTTGTTTAAACTCTGCTTGCTCTTTTTGTTTTTTTATCTGCATAATTATAAAGATATATAAAAGATTGTTTAGTAGAAGGAAAAATAAAAAAAGCAAAGCAAACCCAAAAGATATAAATATCCAGTTTGATAGAAAAATTATAAAAGCTATTTTATTTATCAGTTTTAAAGTACTTACTTGTGACTCTTTGGGTTCTAGCATCTTTTGGTTGAAATATCTTGTGATAACTACACTTTGAGAAAATAGTAGTAGATAAAGTATCATAGCCAAAGAGGTAGTAACTATCTTTATATCAAATAATGCTGCATAAAGTGTAAAAAAAGATGTGTAGATAAAAAGTGAATGAGCTGTGTTTGCAACACTTTCCATAGTTTTGTTTGGTATTCTGTTTTTATTGATAAATATTTTATCAGCTATTACAAATAGTAAAGCAAAAAATGTTTTTAAGATTGTTTTCATAAGTTATTGTAACATATTTAGTATAGTTTTACTAATTTTATTATACTTAAAATTTTATCAATATAAAATTCTAAAAATGATATTATGTTATATATAATTAAAAGGGTATGGAATGCAATTAACAATTGATATTAAAGAATCAGCATTGGATAAGGTTATGTATCTATTAAATAGTTTAAAATCAGATGTAAAAATAGTTGATACAGATAGTTTAAATATAGAAATTATTTCCCAATATGAAAAAGACTATAAATATATCCTTGAGGCTAGAAAAGAGAGAGAGACTCATATTAAAGATTATGGAACAATGAGTGATATAAATTGGAGTTAATTTATGTATAAAATTATTTTACATAAACGGGTAATAAAATTTATTAATAACAGAACAGCAAAAGAGAAACATAAAATCAAAGAAAAATTTGAACAATTAAAAATAAATCCTTATCCACCACATTATAATTTAGATTTGAAGAAATTACAAAATAGGTTTGGATTTAGACTACGTGTAGGTGCTTATAGATTTATATATGATGTTGTAGACGAAGATTTAATTATCTATATTGAAGATGGTGGAAATCGTGGAGATATTTATTGATTTAAAATAATATAAGTGTAGAGGGGAAAGATTTTCCCCTACTTTTTTTATTTACATATATTTTTTTAATACATCAGGAATAGTTATAGTTCCATCTTCATTTTGATAATTCTCCATAACTGCTACCATAGTTCTTCCAACTGCTAAACTACTACCATTTAAAGTATGGCAAAGGATATTTTTCTTTCCATCTTTATATCTTATTTTTGCTCTTCGTGCTTGAAATTCTCTAGTATTAGAGATAGAACTTATCTCTCTATAAGTATTTTGTCCTGGTAACCAAACTTCTAAATCTATAGTTGTAGCTGCACTAAAACCAAGATCCCCAGTACACAACTGAACTTTTTGATGAGAAAGACCAAGAGAAGTAAGTAGATCACTTGCACACTCTACCATTTTATCAAATATCTCTGCAGATTGTTCTGGTGTAGTTATAGCTACCATCTCAACTTTATCAAACTGATGTTGTCTTATCATACCTCTAGTATCTCGTCCTGCACTTCCTGCTTCTTTTCTAAAACATGGAGTATACGATGTAAGTAGCATAGGTAATTCATCTTTTGATACTATCTCATCATTGTATAAATTTGTTAGACACACTTCTGCCGTAGGTATAAGGTATAAGTCTTCACCCTCTATCTTAAACAGATCATCTCCAAACTTTGGTAACTGACCAGTTCCCTCTAGAGCATTTGTGTTTGCCATAAATGGCACATACCACTCTTCAAATCCTCTCTCTCTATTGAAATCTAAAAAGTAATTTATCAAAGCTCTTTCAAGTCTTGCTCCAATTCCTTTAAGTGCTGCAAATCTACTTTTGGCTAGCTTTACACCTCTTGCAAAGTCAATCATACCGTTGTTTTCACCAAGCTCCCAATGCTCTTTTGGCTCAAAATTAAATGTAGGTTTTTCACCTATTGTAGATATCACAACATTTTCACTTTCATCTATACCTATTGGTACACAATCATCAGGAAGATTTGGAATACCCATAGCTATATTTTGCATCGCTGTTTCTATATCTCGTACTTCATCTTCAAGTTGTTGCTTTTTTTGCTTTAGCTTACTTATGCTTTCTTGAAGAGGAGCTATATCTTTACCCTCTTTTTTATATGTACCAAATTGTTGGGATAATACTTTTTGTTCAGCTTGTGTCGACTCCATATCTTTTCTTTTAGATTTTGCATCTTCTATTTGAACTTTTAAGCTCTCTAAAGTTTGAGTTGTTACACCTTTTTTTTGTAATGCGATACTTACTGTATCAAAATCTTTTTGTAAAAGTTTTATATCTATCATCTATTTTCCTATCTATTTTATTGTATTTTGGATTATTTTACTTATCTCTTCTTTTTTAACAAAATCTGCACCCATACTAACTATAAACTGACTAGCTTCTGCTACAGTTAATGTTGTAGATTTTATCTTACTTCTATCTACAATTACAGTATATCCACTTGTAGGATTTGGGCTTGTTGGTACAAATAGTACCATTACATTGTCATGTTTACTAAGAACATATGCAGGTACCCATAGATCATCTTTTGGGTATTCTACTAAAACTACCTCTTTTTTTTCATCTTTATTATTTGGAGTAAAAAGAGCTGTGATTTTTTTGATTATAGAATATATTGTACCTATTGCTGGAACTTTTGCTAATATTTTATCTATTATTGAAACAACAAAAGATTTTCCCGCTTTTTCTATAGATGACCCTACAAATGCCAATGTCATAATCGTAAAAATAAAAACACCACTTGTATATAAACTACTATTGGTATAAGATGATACAAATGCAAATAGATCCATACTTAAACTATTTACCCAAAGTAGAAGTTGAATAACTATAAACAATGGAATAAGAGCCAATGTACCCACAAAAATATATCTAAAAAACTGTTTCATCAAAACCTCTTTAATTTTTTATAAATCAATTCGACATAAGTCAAAGTGTGATATTATAGCAGAAAATAACTAAGGATTAATTTTTGAGAATACTATCAGGAATACAACCATCTGGAACTATACATATAGGTAACTATTTTGGGATGATAAAAAAGATGATTGAGTCACAAGATGATGGCGAACTTTTCGCATTTATAGCATCATATCATGCCTTAACTTCTGTAAAAGATAAAGAGTTTTTACAAAAAAATATATTTGAAGCTGCGGTAAATTTTCTTGCACTTGGTATGGATCCTGAAAAGTCTACATTTTGGGTACAAAGTGATGTACCTGAAGTACTTGAGCTGTATTGGATACTATCAAATCATACACCTATGGGACTTCTTGAAAGAGCGCATAGTTATAAAGATAAAACTGCAAAAGGGATAGCATCTAACCATGGGCTTTTTTCATATCCAGTTTTAATGGCAGCAGATATTTTACTTTTTGATTCAAATATTGTACCTGTTGGAAAAGATCAGATACAACATGTAGAGATGGCAAGAGATATTGCAAATACTTTTAATAATACTTATGGTGATATATTAACTATGCCATTATCAAAAGTAGATGAAAATGTACAAAGTGTACCAGGTGTAGATGGTGCAAAAATGTCTAAGTCTTATGGAAATACTATAGATATGTTTGGAACTAAAAAGTCTTTGAAAAAACAAGTGATGAAAATAGTAACAGATTCTAAAGAACTTCATGAGGTCAAAGAGTATGCTACATGTAATGTATATAAACTTTGTGAACTATTTATGAATAAGGAAGAACTAGAGAATTTACAAGAACGATACCAGACTCCTGGAGAAGGATATGGACATTTTAAATTAGCACTTCTAGATAAGATAAATGAACATTTTGAACCTTATGCAAAAAGAAGAGAGCACTATATGAACAATCCCGAAGAGGTAAAAGAACTATTAGCTCATGGTGCCTCAAAAGCTAGAAAAATAGCACAAGAGAAAATAAAAATCATAAGAGATGCTGTGGGACTAAACTACTAATGAATCATCCATATAAAAATATTGGTATATCAATACTATTGGCACTATTTGCTTATATAGGTTCTGGGTATATATTTGATGAGATTCAAGCTAGACTAATCGGTTCTGTAGTTTTTTTAGTAGCTATGTGGACAAATGAAGCTTTACCTTTAGGAGCTGTTTCTTTGTTTCCTATTATATTATTTCCATCATTAGATATCATGGCTACAAATGCTACAACTATTAACTACTCTAAATCTATTATATTTTTATTTTTAGGTGGATTTATGTTAGCTATTGCTGTTGAAAAAATAGGGCTACATAAAGTTATAGCAAATAAGCTATTAGCTATATTTCCACCTAGCTCTAGAGGTGTAATCTTTGCGTTAAGCATCACATCTGCACTTCTTAGTTCACTATTGTCAAATACCACTACTGCTCTTTTGCTTATGCCAATAGCCCTATTTTTAACTGATATTAAAAAACTAAAAATACGACTTGTCTTAGCTGTCGCATATGGTGCTAGTATTGGTGGTATTATTACACCTATTGGGACTCCCCCAAATCTTATTTTAATGGGATTTTTACAAGACAATCATATAGAATCATTAACATTCTTTACATGGATGTTAAAAACTATCCCCTTAGCAACTATAATGTTAGTGGTTGTATCGTATATACTATCTTTGGGAGTATCTGATATTAAAATTGAAAATAATATGGAAAATAATTTAGCATTAAATTCAGATCAAAAACGATTAAAAAATATTTTATTATTTTTAGTTTTTGTTTTATTTGTTAATTCATTTTTAAAACTAAGTGAAGCTGGTATTTTACTATCTTTTGGATTGTTTATGTTATTGCCTAAGATTGGTTTTTTAGAATGGAATGATACTAAAAAGATACCATATGAGATCATATTCTTATTTGGTGCAGGTTTTTCTATAGCTGCTGCATTTAGTACTACAGGACTAGCACAATCAATCTCACAGATGCTTTTAACACTTACTCAACTATCACCTTTGATGTTGATACTTATAGTTGCTATTCTTATAACTTTTACAACTGAAGTTACTAGTAATACAGCTTTAATATCTATAGCTTTACCTATCATATTCTCTTTGGGAGAAGCTTCAAATATAGATACAAATATCATACTTATGGTTGCTACGATTTGTGCTAGTTATGCTTTTATGCTACCTATTGCAACACCACCAAATGCTATAGCTATGAGTAGTAAGGTCTTAACTATAAAAGATATGGCAAAGTTTGGTATTTTGTTTAATACAATTGCTATAGTTACAACAACTGCGGTTGCAATGTTGATCTGGTAGGTATATAAAACACCTACTAGAAAATTATATTAGTAGTTTATAAACTGTTTTATTTTATGATGAGAATCTATTTGTGACTTTACTTCTATACGATGTGATTTTAGAAAAGCGATATTTTGATAAAATAATTCAGATAATTTTATCAAATCATTCTTTTCTAGGTCAAACTCTTCTATTGAACTATCTGTTAAGTATAGACCAACCCAAAGAACAAGTTGATCTGCTCTATCTTGATCATCTAAAGTATCAATATAAAGTAATTTATTTAATGCCTCTAAAGACCTGTTTCTTCTTTCCATGCTTCAATAAGCCCTTTTACAACTTTTTTTACTTGTGCAATTGCAGTTAAGTTATTGTCAATACCTGCACTAAAAAGTGTTTCTATTTGATATAAATATAATCCATCTAAATAGTATGCAACATCACCACCATCAAAGTCAAGAACATTTCTTAACTCATCAAAAATAGCAATTGATCTATTAATATATTCAAATTTTTCTTCTATATTATCTGCTTCAATAGACACTTCAACAAATGATAAATACTTTAATAAACCTTCATAAAGCTTAAGTATTAACATATAAGGGTCATCAGTAGTTGCTGATTGTTGATGATAAACTTCTAGTCCCATTCAATTCTCCAAAATTTTAATTATTTTATTATATTATATATATACTTAAATAATATTAATTACTTAGAAACAGATTCTGCCATCATCTGTTTTAGTCCTGCAAATGATGCTTCCATTTGTGAAATTATTGCTCCATATTCTATAAATTGTTGAGACATTAAAGAGTATTTTGCATTAAGTGTTTCATTTGATTTTTCTTTCTCTTTTTCTAATGTTGTTTTTCTATCTGTCATATTGTCACCATACATAGATAATAGTCCATTACTACCATGCATATCATCAATATATTCTGTAAGCATTGTACCTATACTTTTATTTTCGGCTACACCTGTAAATAATGCTTTTATATCATCCATATTATCAGTTAATGCTGCACCCATTATCTCTTTATCGAGGCTTAGTTTACCCTCTTTATCAAAAGAAAATCCAAATTGAAATATATTTTTATCATTATTTGTTACATTTGAATGTGCATACACTGTATCACCATTTGAATCCACTTGGTCCCCAAATTCTGGATCATCAGCACCATAACTATCAAATAAAATATTTTTCATATCAGCTAACATAGTTCTCATACTAGCAAGATCTTGAAGACTACTATCTCCTGAATATATCTCTTTATCAACCATTGTAACTAAATCATTATATTTAGTTACAATATCTTCCAATGCTGGAATTACATAACTAGTATCTTTTTGTATAGAGATAGTAGAATCTCCTATACTTGTTGCAGTTATCTTTAGATTACCACCAACTGTTATACTACTTGAAGAAACATCATAATCAATCCCATCAATATTTGCATTTAGGTTTTGTGCTGTCAGCTTATGATTATCACCATCTTCTGCAAAATCACCTAAATTTATTCCTGTTTGAGAAATTGTTAATTTATTTTCTGTACCAGAATCTGTACTTTTTATTATCATTCTATATGAATTATCACCAACTTGTTCAACTGATGCTGTTATTTTATCATTTATATTAATTTCTGCTGCAACTTCAGTAAGTGTTTTACCTTTTGTATTAAAAGTAAAATCACTACCATCAATATTTATAGTTAATGCATCATCATCTTCGGGAACTCTACCTACAACTTTTTCAGCACTTTCACCAAAATCAATTCCATTACTACTAGATGATGCTATTACACCAACATCACCTTCAGTATCTTTATAAACTATTTTTAAAGTTCCTGAGTCAAGCTTAACAATATCTTCAATCTCTGCATCACCATTATTTCCATTCCATGTTGATATAATAGATTCTTTATCTGCAATAATTCTATCAACTGTTTGAGCAGCTGTATCTCCATCAACTGATCCTTCTACAGTTTCACCTAAAAATGAAACTTCTCCTGTAGCTGTACCAGATATAGCTACAGTTTGAACTTCAGCTCCTATCTTTGTATCTGCTGAAAAATATGCATCTGTTTGATAAACATCTTTTTGAGCTAATTGTGATACAGATACTGTAGTAATACCCTCTTCTAAACTACCTAAATCTGTAGCATCAAATACAGCTGATGTACCAGTAGTATCAGCACTTATTTGATCAAATGCTGTATTTCCAGAATTAAATAAATTAAATGCAGCAACTGCACTTCTTAATTCATTAACAGCTGTATCTATCTCTCCAAATTTTTCTAACTCAGTATCCCAAGTTTCTAAACTTTTATCTATTGGAGCGATTACCGCTTTCTCTTCTGCTTCTCTTAACTTAGTAATTAGATCTCCGTTTAAAGCTGAAGCTCCACCATCACTAAAACTTCCTATCATACTATAATCAGCCATATTTTCCCCCTTATTAAATATTTATTTTACTATCGTTTCATTCCAAGTATTGTTTGCAACATCTCATCAATAACTGTTATCATCTTGGCATTTGCTTCATATGCTGCTTGATATTTGATAAGATCAACCATCTCTTTGTCTTTATCAACTTTTGTTAACTTATCATAAGTATTTTGCATAGATTCTTTTATAGATTTTTGAGATTCTTTTTTAAAAATTACAGTTTCTCTATCATCTGCTATATCTACACGAACTGATTGATAAAATCTTGAAAAAGATGTATTATCTTGACCTGTTCCTGTAAAATCAATATCATCTTTCCATTGGATACTTGCTAAATAATCAAGTTTTTCTTGAGTTAATGTATTTACTTCACTTTTATGAAATTTTAATGATTGAACATTAGCACCTGTAAATAAACCAATTGATACCTTACTACTTGCATCAGCATCAATCTCTGCTGCATCCAATCCATAAACATAAGTTTCATCATCTCTTTCTATATAAGCAGATGAGATATCAGATAATTTTTTTGCAAACTGATCTAGTTTTTCTTTATATTCTGTAAAGTTATTATTTCCTGATTCTGTTTTAAGGTTATCAATCATTGGATTTAATATACCACCTTTTAGATATATCTCTTCATCAAATATCTCTAAATGTACATCATCTAAACCTTTTTTACTTAAATCTCTATTTATATCAACATGATAGTCTACATCTTTTCCATCTTTATCTTTAACATTATCATCTGATACTAATATCTCACCAACAAATTTACCTTTTTCACCATCTTTAGTTGATTCTATCACTAGATATCTATCTTTATTTGGATCCGTATATTCTGAATGTTTAGGATTTGATGTTAAGATTTTATTTCCCTTTTCATCCAATTCATACATACCATTATATGCAGTTACTTTACCCAACATATCAGTATTTGAATTTATTTTTGCAACCAATGCTCTTACAATATTATTTTCATCTACAGTTTCATTCGTTCCATCACCATCTATATCTATACTTTCTCCATATGCTACTCTAACCGTAACTTCATTATCTAATACATATGTAATACTATCAACTAAACCTTTTGTATCTTCAACACTATCATCGAAGTCTATACCATTGCTTGAAGCAGCAGCAATATTTGATACATCATCTTCTGTGTCTTTATATGTAATTTTAAGTTCATCTGCAGTAGCACCCTCTTCAATATTTTCAATCTCTCTATCTGGATGATTAGAGTTCCAATTTGAAATAATATCATTTTTATCTGCTACTATATTATCAACTGTTGTTTCATTAGAATCGCCATCTGCTGAATTTGCTACAGCATGACCTAGAAAACTTACTTGTCCAGTCGCTGTTCCTGATACATTCATTGTTTGTATCTCGGCAGTAGTATTATCACCATTCCATGTATTAGTATTTATTAACGAACTTTCATATGGTAAACTACCTTTTACTATATATTTATCATTTTGAGGAGTATATTTTTCAACTAGATTTAATGCATGAACATTTGTATCAAATCTAACAGCTGTTACACCACCAATTTTAAGTTCATAACTATCTTCTCTTGAGATCTCTACATCAATATACTTTGCTAGCTCTTGCTCCAAAGCATCTCTTTTGTCAAGTAGATCATTTGGTTGTCCAACAGAATCAATAATTTGTTGGCTTACAGAACCAATATCTGTCAAAATATTGTTTATCTCTTCTACAGTATCTTCTGCTCTATGTAAGGTACCCTCTTCTCTTTGTTCAATTCCACCATAAAGATTTTGTAAATCTTCTACTATTATAGATGCATTATTTTTTAAATCATCTTTATAGATTTCATTTTGAGGGCTTGTTCTTAAGTTTTCTAGTGATTGGAAATAACGATTTAGATCCGCAGATAGGCCACTATCATCTGTTTCATAAAAAATTGACTCTATATCATCAAGCATCACATCAAGTTCTGTAAAAGAGTTTAATTTACTCTCCTCTTTAACTAAATTTTGATACATATAAACATTTGTAATTCTACTTACACCATCTACACTTACACCTCTACCTGTAAGTCTAGTGTCTGAATGTTCTAATTCTGATACATCTACTACCCTTGATTTATACCCAGCTGTATTTTCATTTGCTAAGTTATTCATCACACCTTCAACTTGAACTTGAGATGAATGAAGGCCAGTTTGTGCTACGTTTAATATATTTAACATAATATACCCCTATCTATTGTTTATTTTAGTATTACAATTCTTAATTTTAGATTAAAAAGGAGAAATAGATTCTATTGCTTTGCTTCCCCACGGTTTTTCTAAAGCATCTGCTTCCTCACCATCTTTATCATATAATATTTTTAAATTTGCTAATTGATAAGAGTAGACAGTATTTTCTGGACTTATATCATATGGTCTTATAATACCACTTATCATAATTACTTGTTTTTGACCATTTATCAACATCTGTTTGGTACCTTTAATAAAATAGTTACCATTTTGATATGCTTGTTCTATGATAGCAGATACTGTTGTTGTAAACTCTTCATCATTTGTAGATGTTGCAGAGCCTGAAAATGAGTTTCCAGAACTAGCACTAAATCCCATATTTAAAAGACCATTTGCAGCAGCACCCGTAGCAGTTGCTTTTCCACCTGGAGCACTAATACTTGTAATAAGTCCTCCATTTATACCTGTTGAATTATTTTTACTAGTAGATCTTTTATCTTTTGATGAATTTTGCAATGTTTCACTTATCATAACTTGAATTATATCTCCACGCTGAAGATCTTTTTTATCAGAAAATAGAGATGCACCTCTTCTTGAATAAAGTGAACCTTTGTTTTGTATAATTGGCTCAACTCTCTTTATAACTTGCATTTTTGGAGGAGTATTCATCTTTAGTTGCTCTTTTTTACTACACCCTGTAAAATTAATTATTAATACTATTACTATAAAAAATTTAAGATTCATATTTATTTCCTACTATTACATTTATATCTAAAGCAATTTTTATATTTTTTGATGTAGTTTTTACCAATGCATTAACACCATACCGTATCAAAACTGGTTCAATATCTGTGTCATAATCACAAATTATCAATAACTTATCTTTTACTATACGAATTGACTCTATATTCTTTTGATTTAATAGATCTACTACGATTACCGCTTCTTTATAAATTGTTTTTTCTATTTTTTTTGATTTGTCTAGTATTTTAGTTTTTTTAGTTATATTTAGTTTAGTTACAAGTTGTTTATTTTGTTCCCTAAATTTATCACTCATATGTTCATAATAAAGATAAAACATACCAACTAAAGAGAGTATAGAGATCGCTTTAACAGTAAGTTGTCTTACTTTTTTACCCTTTATAATAACTATCATCTATACTCCTAATATATAATCTACTATTTAATCACAAAAGATGTGAAGAAAATATCTTTTACACAATCTCGTTTTACATCTTCCATATTTTTAGTAGCTTCATTTAAAATTGCATTGATCTCATCAATCATCTCCTCTTTAAGTAAAGCTTTCCCTCCAACAGTTAAAAGCTCTTCACTACTTCTTGCACTTATTTGTCCAATAACAGCATCAATTATTTCATCTTTATTTGTTTCTACAATTGTAGCTATTGTAGGCTCTAATGTTTTTATAGTAAAAGACAGCTTCATTAGCTTTTCTCTACCTTTTGCATTTGTAATGTTTAAAACTAAATTATCAATTTTAGCAACGAAAACTTCACCTTGTTCTTCCTCTTCAGTAGCTACCTGCTTTTGTTCAGTTTTAGCACCTGGTGCTGCTTCTGGATCAAACATACCCTTAGAATATAAGAAATAACCAATTCCACCAACTGCAGCTAATAATACAACGATAAGTACTATCAGTACTATCATCATACCATTACCACCACCTTTTTTTTCCTCTTTTACTTCTGCATCATCAGCCATTACTTTTTCTCCTTATTTTTATTTTCATCTTCTTTTAAAATTCTCATCTTTTTCATCAACATTGTTGAAGTTTTTGTATCTAATTTTTTTAAAATTTTCATGATTCTTTTATCTTTTAATCTAATCATAATATCAAACACTTCATTAATATCACCATTTTTCATCATCTCTTTAAAAATATTAACAACAACGCCTAGCTTCATTTTATCATACATAGTCATAGATTTTGTACTAATAACTCTTTTTATCTCATCTAAAATCTTTTGATTTTCATCACGAATTGTTTTTACACTTAACTCTTCAATTTTTATCTCTTTTTGGATAGATTCTAATTCTGCTTTCGATCGTTGATAATCTAACTCTTTTGCCTCATAAAAAGAATTTAGTTCATCTTTTATCTCCATAAGCTCTTGCTTCTCTTTAAATAAACTTCCCTCTTCCATAATTGCAGCATTTGAAAATATTGATACAAATAACAAACTTAGTATAATTTTAAAAAACATTTGATATTGATCCTGTTTTAATATATTTTGCTTGCATATACTCAGAAGCAACTATCTCCTCTTGCTTCTCTATCTCTTTTAATCTCTCTTTTTTCATCTCTTCTAAAATATAATTAAATTGTTCACTCTCTTTATTTAGATCAACAATAATTGTATCATAGTGATCAATTTGTTTTTTTAAATGTTCTTTATTTTGAGATAATTTAATAATATGTTCTTTCATAGTTTCTTTATGAATTTCAAGAACTCTAAAATCAGAAATAGCCCCCATAACATCAACACTTGTGGTATGTAGTTGTTTCGTAGTTGATAAAAGTTCATCATCAATATTATTTATTTTAGATATTGCTTGTTGTTTTAATAAAACCTGCTGATTTATCTGCTGCTGTTTTAGCTTATATAATTGATCTATCATTAATTTTTACCAAATAATATTATCATATTCCAAAGTTCAAGAGTATATTGCTCAATATGATCCCCAATCCAAGGTAAAGAAAATACAATAAAAACAGAAACAATAATCATTTTTGGAACAAAAGACAATGAAGCATCACTAATTTGTGTAACTGCTTGAAAAATACTTATAATCAAACCAATAACCATACTAACGATAAGTGATGGTAAGCCAAGTAAAAGAATTATTTTTACTGTATTTTGAGATATTGCCATCAAATCCATAATTAATCTTTTACCTTAATTGTTATCTCTATTGTTTTATTATTTAAAAGTTGCCCCAATAAAGCGGCCAAATCTGATGTATTAACATTTGGTATAGTAGAATCTATAATATCTTCTTCATCTTCTAGTGCAGATTCTATCTCTGCCATAGGAAGAATTTCTATATCTCCAATATCATCTAATACTTCACCTTCACTCTCATCTAATTCAAATTCAAGTTCAGGTTCTAAAACTTCTGGTTCATCAGGAGTATCAAGTAGATCCTCTGGAACATTTGTCACATCATTTTTAGTATCTTCTTCTAAAACAGTTTCGCCAAGTGCTTCTCTTATATCTGATTCTATTAATTCGTCTAATTGCGTAAAATTATCACTCATATCAACTCCTTAATCTTTTTTTATCTCATCTTTAACTTCATCAGTTTCATCTAAAGAAATATCATCTTCAAATACACTAAACATATCATCAATTGATTTTATCTCTTTTGCTTTTGGTCTTATTCCAACCGAAGATTCTAATCTTTTTTCTAAATAAACAATCAGGTCATTATAATCTCTAATACTGATATCCCCTACACCATATTGATCTAAGAAACTTTTATCAATACCATCTTTTGGTATTAAAAATTTAAAATACTTAGTTAGTAAATCTTCCTCTATTATCTTATCTTCATCAATCAAATATATTTGGTGAGGATCCTCTTTAATAAACTCTTTGAGTTCAGATAAATTATAAATTGTGATTATTTTTCCATCATCAATTTTAAATCTAATATTACCATGGTCTAAAATGGTATGAATTTTATTTTTAAATGTATCACTACCATAAATATGTATATTCACAAGATGCCTCAAAATTAAATTATTTAGTATATTATATCTATATTTTTATTAAAGTTTAGGTAGAATGTTTTAATATAAAAATAATAAATTTACTAATAGGATATTTATACATTGAAAAAAATACTTTTGACACTCTTTCTTTCCTTGACAATTCATGGGCAAACTATCAAAGATATTACAAATATAGTTGGAATTAGAGAAAATCAACTTATAGGTCATGGACTTATTGTTGGATTACCAGGAACTGGTGATAAAAGTCAATTTACAATGCAATCATTACAAAACTTACTAAGAAACTCTTACGTAAAGATACCAACTTCTTCTATCAAATCAAAAAATATAGCTACTGTTATGGTTACAGCCACACTACCACCATTTGCCAGACAAGGTGATAAAATAAAACTTAAAGTATCTTCAATAGGAGATTCAAAATCTATTGATGGTGGACAATTATTATTAACTCAATTAAAAGGTGTAGATGGTCGAGTTTATGCTCTTGGGCAAGGAACTATTGTAGCTAATAATTCAAACAAAAGAAGTGGATTTATATACGATGGAGCAACTGTTGAAAATGAAGTAAAATTTGATTTGAAAGATGAAAATTTTATAACACTAAGTTTATTAAAACAAGATGCAACAGTAGCTACACAAATTGAAGAAAAAATAAATGAAGTATTTGGACAAAAAATAGCAGTGGCATATGATACAAGAACAATAGAAGTTGCAAAACCTGCAAATATTTCAACTATTAGATTTATATCACAAGTGCAAAATATCAAGCTTGATACTATGATGAAAAAGAAGATTTTAATAGATCCTATAAAAGAGGTAATTATAGCCGGAGCAGGGATAACTATAAATCCTGTAACAATTTCAAGAAAAGGTTTTACTTTAAGAATTAAGAAAACAAATCTTGCAGATAAAGATTGGAAAGATAAAGCAAGAAATAAAGGTGTAGATATAGGCGATGATGTAACTATTGGAAATACAGCAGTTCAAGTAGATATAAATAATGCCCTAATAAATACTAAACGTTTACCTACAATTTCTGATCTAGTAAGAGCTATGAAAGTTATGAAACTTGATATTAGTGAGATTATAGATACAATAAAGATGCTTGATAGTCTAGGGGCTATCGATGCTGAAGTAGAGATAGTGAGATAAGAGATGGCAGAATTTTTAAGTCAAGATGAGATTGATGCGTTATTGGATATTGCCGATGAAGATGGTGATTTTGAAGAGTTAGAGGATAATTCAGCCTCTGCTACTAAAGAGAAAAGTTATGCTATTTATGACTTTAAAAAACCAAATAGAATATCTGCAGATCAGATGAAGGCATTTAATGCCTTACATGATAAGATGTTAAGATCAACTATTAGTGAAGTATCTGCTATGCTTAGAAAGATTGTTGATATAAAGCTTTATAGTATTGAGCAAATGACATATGGTGAGTTCATTTTATCTATTCCACAAATCACAAGTTTAAATACACTTTCAATTAAACCTCTAGATGGAAGAATTGTTATGGAGTGTAATCCTGGAATTAGTCATAAGATTATTGCACATCTATTAGGTAATGGGGATAGTGCATTAAGTGACTCTACTGAAAAAGAGTTGACAGAGATTGAGATGCAAGTTTTTGATCACTTTTATAAACTTATAGTTGAACACTTAAAAAAAGCATGGGATGATGTATCATCTATAAACTTTAAAATTGAGAGTAGAGATACAAATGCAAATGCAATTCAGATTATATCAGATCATGAGATTGTTTTACTTGTAGTATTTGAGATAACTATTGATGATGAATCTGGATTTTTATCTATTTGTTATCCTATCTCATATATTGAATCTCTTTTAAATATTATTGTTGAAAAGATATTTGCCGAGGCAAAACATAAAAAAGTGAGTAAGAAAAAAGATATCAATGCACTAATTTCTGGTGCTAGAATGAAAATTGATGCTGTTCTTGCTGAAACAGAACTAACAGTGCAACAACTCTTAAACCTAAGAGAAGATGATGTTATATTATTTAGTAAAAATGCAACTAGTTCATCTGCAAAATTATATATTAACAATAAAGAAAAATGGTCAGCAATTGCAGGATCATCAAATAATAGAAAAGCTGTACAGATAAAATCTAATATCGATCATGAAAAAATGGAAACACTTGCAACTCTTAAACAAATCAATGATGCAAGAGATGAAGAGAAAAGAAAAGCAAATGAAGCTATTGCAAAACTTCTTCATACAAAAGATACTTACGTATAGGGGATTAAGATTATGTTTAGTGGAAAAAATATTTTAGTAAC
>CAZLZQ010000012.1:16614-17853 GCA_964564065.1 uncultured Arcobacteraceae bacterium
CCAAGTAGTTATGTTGATACTAATATAAATGGTACATTAAATATTGTTCAAGCATGTTTAGAAAATAATGTATCTAGAGTTATTCATACATCTACATCAGAAGTTTATGGAACAGCACAATATGTACCTATAGATGAGAAACATCCACTACAACCTCAATCACCATATAGCGCAAGTAAAATTGGTGCAGATAACATGGCAATGAGTTTTTATAATTCATTTGAATTACCTGTAACTATTGCTAGACCTTTTAACACATATGGGCCAAGACAATCAGCTCGTGCAGTAATACCAACAATAATAACACAAATAGCAAATGGGGTAAAAGAGATCAAGTTAGGTGATGTTACACCTA
The DNA here is from genome assembly GCA_964564065.1 of uncultured Arcobacteraceae bacterium. Taxonomy (GTDB): domain Bacteria; phylum Campylobacterota; class Campylobacteria; order Campylobacterales; family Arcobacteraceae; genus JAIOSF01. Next base: position 16,970 of record CAZLZQ010000012.1, read on the forward strand.
CTAGAGATTTTAACTATGTAGAAGATACTTGTCGTGGATTTATTGCATTAGCACAATCTGATAAAACTATCGGTGAAACTATTAATATTGGTTCAAATTTTGAGATAACTGTAAGTGATACATTAAACTTAATTAAAGAGATTATGAATAGTGATGTAAAGTTTATAACTGATGAACAAAGAATAAGACCTACAAATAGTGAAGTGCATAGACTTTGGTGTGATAATAGTAAAATAAAAGAATTAACAGGATTTAAACCTAAATACTCTATCAAAGATGGTTTAACAAAAACGATTGAATGGTTTAAAATAAAAGAAAATTTATCAAAATATAAATCAGACATTTACAATGTATAAAAAAACTGTAAAATTTATTCAAAAGTTATTTCACTCAAATCAATTTATACCTCTTCATGAGCCTAAATTTATAGGCAATGAAAGAAAGTATCTTAATGATTGTATCGATTCTACATTTGTTTCAAGTGTAGGTAAATATGTAGATGAATTAGAAGTAAAATTTGCAAAAAAGATTGGTAGTAAATATGCAATAGCTACTGTAAATGGAACATCAGCATTACATATATCATTATTATTATCAGATGTAAAACAATATGATGAAGTGATAACTCAACCTCTTACTTTCATAGCCACTTGTAATGCCATAAACTATTGTGGTGCTAAGCCTATTTTTATAGATGTAGATTTAGATACGATGGGGTTAAGTCCAAAATCATTAGAAAATTTTTTAGAAACAAATTGTAAAATTAAAAATAATAAATGTATTAATAAAACTACAGGAAAGACTATAAAAGCTTGTATACCTATGCATACATTTGGTCATCCTTGTAAAATTGATAAAATAGCCTCTATTTGTAAAAAATGGAG
>CAZLZQ010000012.1:17953-26621 GCA_964564065.1 uncultured Arcobacteraceae bacterium
TTAGAACAACTAGATAACTTTGTAAGTAAAAAAAGAAAATTAGCACAAAAGTACAAATATTTTTTTAATAAGAATTATTCTAAAAAGATAAAATTTATAACTGAACCTAAAAAAGCTAAATCAAACTATTGGTTACAAACTATTTTACTAAAAAATAAAAAAGAGAGAGATAAGTTTTTAGAACTTACAAATTCTAATGGTGTTATGAGTAGACCAGTTTGGCAACTAATGAATAACTTAGCTATGTTTAAAGATGCTCAACAAGATAAACTAAAAAATGCAAAATGGCTAGAAAAAAGAGTTGTAAATATTACAAGTAGTGTGATTGTATAATGAAAAGAGAAATTATTCTTGTAGGTGGTGGTGGACATTGTAAATCAGTTATTGATGTAATTGAACTAGAAGATAAATTTATTATTGCAGGGATTATTGATAAAAAAGAGTTAATAGGTACAAAAGTTTTAGACTATGAAGTGATAGCCTGTGATGATGATTTGGAAAAATTATCTAAAATTTATCAATATGCTTTTATTACTGTTGGGCAAATAAGAACAAATAATATTAGGGTAAAACTATTTAATAAGATAAAATCTATAGGATATAAAATACCAACTATTATATCCCCATTAGCCCATATATCTAAACATTCATTTTTAGATGAAGGTACTGTAATACATCATCATTCACTTATCAATGCCGATGCAAGAATTGGGAAAAACTGTATTATAAATAGCAAATCATTAATTGAACATGATGCAATAGTAGAAGACAATTGTCATATAAGTACGGGTGTGATTATAAATGGTGGAACAAGAATAGAAAAAAATAGTTTTATAGGAAGTAATTCTACAACAAAAGAGTATATAACAATAGATGGATTTATAAAAGCTGGGAGTATCATAAAATGAATGTATTTATAATAGCAGAAGCGGGTGTCAATCATAATGGAGATATAAATCTAGCAAAAAAACTTATTGATATAGCTAGTCTAGCTGGAGCTAATGCTGTAAAATTCCAAACTTTTAAAGCAGATAAAATTGTAAGTAAAGATACTAAAAAAGCTAATTATCAATCTAAAAATATAGATGATGGTGATAATAGCCAATATAATATGTTAAAAAAACTAGAACTTGATATTGATACTCATCATAAGCTTATAGAGTATTGTAAAACAAAAAATATTATGTTTTTATCTACCCCTTTTGACTTAGATAGTATAGATTTATTATCTGAGTTAGGACTAAATATATTTAAAATTCCAAGTGGAGAGATCACTAATTTACCATATTTAAGAAAAATTGGAAAGTTAAATAAAGAGATAATATTATCAACTGGGATGGCTACTATTTCTGAAATCAAAGATGCACTGGAAGTATTATATAAAGCAGGAACTTTAAAAGAAAATATTACAGTGTTACATGCAAATACGATGTACCCTACGCCTATGAAAGATGTAAATTTAAATGCTATGGTAACCATTGGAAAAACTTTTGACATAAAGTATGGTTATAGTGACCATACACTAGGTATAGAAGTTGACATCGCCGCTGTTGCTATGGGTGCAAGTGTAATAGAAAAACACTTTACACTTAATAGGGATATGGATGGACCAGATCATAAAGCATCACTAGAACCTAAAGAGTTAATATCTATGGTAAAGTCGATAAGAAATATCGAACTTGCTCTTGGAAGTAATATAAAAAAGCCAACTCCAAGTGAGACTCCAAACATAAGTGTAGTTAGAAAATCTATTGTTGCATCTTGTAAAATTAAAAAAGGTGAACTTTTAACAAAAGATAATTTAACAGTAAAAAGACCAAGTGGTGGAATAAGTCCTATGAGATGGGATGATATTATTGGAACAGTTTCTAAAAATAATTATATGCAAGATGATCCAATATGAGAAAAATATGTATTGTTACAGGTACTCGTGCTGAATATGGACTTTTATATCCACTTATAAAGTTGATTAAAAATGATAAAAATCTAGATCTCAAACTAATAGTTACAGGGATGCATCTATCTCCTGAATTTGGACTAACATATAAAGATATAGAAAAAGAGTTTAATATTGATAAAAAAATAGAGATACTTTTATCTAGTGATACAGCAATAGGGATAAATAAATCTATGGGCTTAGCTCAAATATCTTTTGCTGAAGCTTTTACTGAACTAAAACCAGATATTATAGTCTTATTAGGTGACAGGTATGAGATATTTAGTGCTGCTTCTGCTGCAACTATTTCAAATATCCCTATAGCTCATCTACATGGTGGTGAAACTACTCAAGGGGCTTTTGATGAAGCCTTTAGGCATAGTATTACAAAGATGTCACATCTACATTTTACTTCAACAAAAAAATATAAAAATAGAATTATACAACTTGGTGAAAATAAAGAAAATATTTTTAATGTTGGTGCAATAGGTATTGATAATATAAAGAACTTAAAGCTTTTATCAAAAAAAGAGTTTGAAAGATCTATAAATTTCACTTTAAATAAAAAGAATATTTTAGTTACTTTTCACCCTGTAACCTTAGAAAACACTACTGCAAAAGATCAATTTTCTGAACTTTTAGATGCTATAGATATCTTAAGAGATACTAATATCATTTTTACAAAAGCAAATAGTGATACAGATGGTAGAGTTATAAATAAAATGATAGACCAATATGTAAATAAGAATAATCATAAATCTATACAATTTACATCTATGGGACAAATAAGATATCTAAGTGCTTTACAATATATAGATGCAGTTGTTGGAAATAGTTCAAGTGGATTAATAGAGGTTCCATCATTTAAAGTTACAACTATAAATATAGGAGATAGGCAAAAAGGTAGAATATTAGCCAAAAGTGTTCTTAATTGTGAACCAAACAAGAAAAGTATACTTGAACAGTTTAATATACTTTATTCTAAAATATTTCAAGAAAAACTAAAAACTATAAAAAATCCTTATGAGAAAAAGAATACTCCACAAAAAATATTAAAAGTATTAAAGAAAGTAGAATTAAAAGGGATACTTAAAAAACCTTTTTTTGATTTAATATGAAAAAATTAATAAAACGATATAAAGATAATCTATCCTATTTAAAAACTTTTAATACTAAACTTTTTAATGATATATTACATTTAGAACAAAATCTAATAGATAATCAAAGATATCATTTAGAATATAAAAATAATAGTTACAATATATATGATAGCACAAATAATACTTTACTTATAAAAAAAGATTCAAATTTTGATGCTTCATTTAAAGCACATCAAATTGATAATAGTATAAAGCAATCAATAAGTTTAATAAAAACTAAACAAATTGATTTTAAAAAAAGTTTTGATTATGGTATCGATTCATATAAATTTATAAATAAATATATAAATAAAATAAAATTTACAAATATTAAATTAAAAGAATATAAGTTTATATTCTGTGGAGTAATTTTAGGTATAGATATAAATCATATTATAAAAAAATCTAAAGCAACTAGCTATATTTTTATAGAAGAAGATATTGAACTATTTAGACTTAGTTTATTTATAGTTCCATACTTTAAAATATCTAGAAATACTAAACTATTTTTTGAAATTGGGGAAAATAACCATTCAAACTTTGATAAGTTTATACAACAGAATACAAGATTAAATCATTTTATTAAATACGCAGTTGCGAACAATAGTTATAAAAAACTTTGCACAAAATTAATATCACAAATAGAGTTAAATAATCCACTTATGTATACATTTTCTGAATATTTGGGTAGTTATAAACGTGGGTTAAAATATATAAATAGCTTTGCAAAATTTCTTAAATTTAATAATAACCTTAAGAATAAACATATATTATATCTAGGGGCTGGTCCATCGTTAGAAGATAAGATATTATTTGTAAAAAAGAATAAAAATAAATTTATTATTATAGCTCTTGGAGCAACACTAAAACTATTAGAAAAATATAATATTAAACCTGATATTATTATATCTATAGATGGTTCAACTAAGATTCAAACTCAATTTAAAGATTTAGATAAAAGTTATTTAAAGAACATTCCTATTATTTTATCACTAAATACAAATAAAAAAGTTATAAAATATTTAGATAAATCTTCAATTTATTTTATACAAACTAGTAATATTTTTTATGATCACATTCCTAATTTTACAGGTAATTCAGCAGGAGAGATAGGACTGGCTATTATTTTAAATCTTAATCCACTTGATATTTATCTTTTAGGATTTGACCTATCTATAACGCAAAATAAAACTCATATCTCTACTCATACAAATACGATACTAAAAAATGAGATAAATAATCTAATACCATATGAAGGAAACTTACAAAATACTATTTTTACTATTAATAGATTTATACAAATAAAAAGAAATTTTGAAGATATATTAATTCATAATAAAAAAGATATCTATAATTTAAGTGATGGTATTAAGATCAACTATACTAAAAGCTTAAAAATAAAAGATATAACTTTAACAAAATGTAAAAAAAATATTAAACTAAAAAATAAAAAGATGAAAAAAGTAAAAAAGGATAAAAATATACTAAAACAAATATTATACTTATATGAAGAGTTATTAAATCCTTATTCTACACTACTTACATCACAAGAAAAATATGATAAAATAAAATCAAAACAAATTCAAACAATAAAGAATTATTATGAAAAAATTAGATAAATTTATTATATCATCAACTTGTACAATTAAAGAGGCATTTAAAACGATTGATGCTGGTGCATTAAAAATTGCAATAATTGTAAATAATGAAAAAAAAGTTATTGGAACTATTGGTGATGGAGATATAAGGCGTGGTATCTTAAATGGCAAAACACTTGATGATACAATTGAAGAGTTGTATTTTAAAGATCCAATTTTAGCTAAACAAACTGATACAAAATCACAAATTATACAAAAAGCAATTGCAAAAAAGATTTATCAAGTTCCTATTGTAGATGAAAATAATTTTTTAATAGATATTATTGATTTGGCAACACTTTTAAAAACTCAAAAAAGAAAGAATAAAATCATATTAATGGCAGGTGGATTAGGAACAAGACTTAGACCACTTACACATGATACACCAAAACCTTTATTAAACGTTGGAGATAAACCCATACTACAAACGATAATAGAAAGTTTTGCAAAATATGGTTTTGAAGATATAATTATCAGCGTTAACTATAAATCTGATATGATAAAAGACTACTTTAAAGATGGTTCTCAATTTGGCGTGAAAATATCATATATAGATGAAACTAAACGATTAGGTACTGCAGGTGCATTATCATTAATTCAAGAAAATCCTCAAGAACCATTTTTTGTTATGAATGGAGATCTACTTACAAATGTAAATTTTGAGAAGTTTTTAGACTTTCACATGGATGAAAATGCAATTGCATCTATGGCAATACGTGAAGATAATTTTCAAGTACCTTATGGAGTTATAGAAACAAATGGTGCAAAGATCACAAAGATAGAAGAGAAACCCACGTATAAATACTTTGTAAATGCTGGTATATATATACTTTCTCCACAAGTATTAAAATATATACCAAAAGATCAATTTTTTGATATGCCAACTCTATTTGAAAAATTAATAAAAGAGAATAAAAATGTACTATCATTTCCTATTCATGAATATTGGTTAGACATTGGAAGAATGGAAGAGTTACAAAAAGCACAAACTGAATATTTTGGAATATTTAATGTATAAAAATAAAACTTTTTTAGCAATAATACCAGCTAGAGGAGGAAGTAAAAGATTGAAAAATAAAAATATTCTACCACTAAATGGTATACCATTGATTGCGCATTCTATTAAATGTGCACAAAAATCTAAATATATAGATGAAATTGTTGTATCAAGTGATAATAAAAATATATTAACTACTGCCAAAGAATTTAAATCTTCAATAGTAAAAAGACCTAATAGACTTGCCCAAGATACATCTACTACATTTGATGCTATTAAACATACTATAAAAAAGTATTCAAAAAAAGATAAATTCTTTGATTATATAATTTTACTACAACCAACCTCACCATTAAGAACTGCAGAAGATATCAATAATAGTATTGAGCTTTTATTTAAAAATAAGGCAAATGCAATTGTATCAATAAGTGAACCAGATCATCCTCCTTTGTGGAGCTTTAAAGCAAAAAAAAATAAAAAGTTAGATACTATATTTAAAGATAAAGAAAAGTTTAAAAGATCTCAGGATTTAGATAGTTACTATACATTAAATGGTGCTATTTATATTTGTAAAACTAGCTTATTATTAAAGAAAAAATCTTTTTTAATAAGTGATAATATTTATGGTTATGAGATGAATCAAATAAATTCTATAGATATAGACAATATCATAGATTTTAAATTAGCAGAAATTTTATTAGGAGATAATAATGGCACAAAATGAACTTAGTCAAGAAGAGTTAGATAAAACGTATGAAGATATAGAACAGATGCTTCACATAATGGAAGAGATATATTTCAAAAATCTAGAATATTTTAAATCAACAGATAAAGAATTATATAAAGTTATAAAAAAAGAATCAAAAAAGATTTCAAAAAATAAATCAAAAGAGAAGTTTGCAGTTGAATTAAATAAAAAAGGTTCATTGGATATTATCAATAGAAAAGATGGTAAGTATTTTTATAATACTGATCCTTTCTTAAGAGGTGATAATATTGCAAAACAACTTGTTTATAAAACTATTGCATTCAAAGGTATTGGTCTTGGGACTCATATATCATCAGCTATTAAATTTAATAAACCTAAAAAAGTTTTAATATGTGAAGAAAATATCCAAATATTTAGATGTGCTATGTATATCACTGATTTTACAGAATTATCAAATCTAACAAAACTTAAAGTTAACCTTGGTGAAACTTGTAAAGATAAAAAATATGATAAAGTCTTTAAAATAAAATAATGGAAAGTTTGTGTTTATCACTCTTTTCAAAAAACTTAAACTACTTTCAAGATAATTATCTAGAAATTTATGAAAAAATTATAAACTTTAAAGAGTTACTTGATACAAATAAAATATCTCAACGATATGAGTTGAGATATGAAAATCAAACTTTTTATATCTTTGACTTAACTACTAATTTAATATTCAATAAAACTAACCCTAGCATAAAAACAATTATTCCTATTTCAACTGAAGTATTTGATAATAACTTTTTAAAAAGTCAATCCTTTACTCCAGAAAACACAAAGTCTATAGATAACTTAAAAAAGCTAATTGATCCAACTAAATTTGACTTTTTAGCAAAACAAAAAACTAAAGCTTCTAAATTTATATTTATAGGTATAGATATATCCCATAAATTTATAGATACGATTGATAAAGTTAACTGTAATTATTATATGATAATTGAACCAGATATTGAACTTTTCTATCTATCACTATTTACTATTGAATATACTAAAATAGCAGCAAATAAAAAAATTATATTTTCAATTTTAGATAATGATGAAATCATTACTAAAAAACTTGAAGAGTTTTATAATTTAGATTTTTCAAAAAATCATATATACCAATATATTGAAAATAATAACTCATATAAATTTATTTTTAATACTATTTCAACTTTTTTATTTAATATAAATCCTTTAAAATATACATACACCTCAATGTTAAATGATATAAAACAAAAAAATATCAATATTAAGAAATATAAAACTTTAGATTTAAATAAAAATAATTTTAAAAATAAATCAATTTTAATACTATCATCAGGTCCATCAATTCAAAACAATATTAAAAAAATAAAGAGATATAAAGATAAATTTATAATAATAGCTTTTGCGCAAACATTAAAATTATTGGAAAAGCATAATCTTAAACCTGATATTGTCACAATAATAGATTCATCAAAAAGAATGGAAAATTATTTTAAACTTTCTAATAAAAAATTTTTAAATAAAGTTAAATTATTTGCTAATAATACAGTTTATCCTAATATATTCTCTTATTTTAAACAAAAAAATGTATACCTATTTGATAAAAAAGAGGATAATCTATTTGGTATAACAGTAGGTGAAACAACTTATCACTTAGCCCTTAAACTAAAAGTAAAGTCTATATATTTTTTAGGTGTAGATTTAGCATTTGATAAAAAAAACAATGCTTATGAAGAAAATCATATATCCAATAATAGCACTAATAATTGTAAATACTTAACAACTAAAGAAGATCCTTTATCATCTATTATTAATGTAAAAGGAAATTTAAGAGATACAGTAGATACAAATATTTTCTTTAAACAATTAATAGAAAACTATAACTACATATCAAATACTTTTAATCTAAATAATATAAAAGTTTATAATTTATCAGATGGTGCATATCTAGATAATACAATCAAGTTTACCAAATATAAAAAGTTATCTAATCTTAAAAAGCTAAATAAGAAAATAAAACTAAATACCAAAAAGCTAAAAGTAGATAAAAAGTTATCTAAAGATGAAATATCACACATAGATAAATTACTAATAGATAATATATTTTCAAAAAATATTAATACAAAATATCAATTTTTATTATCTTTAAATACTATTGTACAAACAACTTTAACAATTGATACTTCAAATATATATTCAATACATAGACAACATATATGTTATAATTATTTTAATATTACT
>CAZLZQ010000013.1:0-26333 GCA_964564065.1 uncultured Arcobacteraceae bacterium
TCTATACTATGCATAGATGTTTCATGATCTCTTAATGCAGTTATTTTACCTAAAAGGTGAGTAACTTTTATATTATCTATTAATCCTATATTCATCAATTATTCTGACCATTCTAATTGATTATAATAATTATTTATATTGTTGTAATTTAGCTTTTTATAATACTTTATATTTACAAGTGGATTTTTATTAATTTTTATATCTTCAATATCTATATCGTTATCATATCCATCTTTAACATTTTTTCTTAATACTTTTAGATACTCTAAAGATGGTATATATGAGTTTTTATCATACCTCTTACCATGCCCACCTAAAACATACTTTGCACCAATATTTTTAATACCTTCTAATGCTTCTATCCAACCATCAATATTTGAATTCTTTGTATAATTTAACATTCTTCCATTAAATATAATATTACCTGTAAATAAAAAGCTATCATCTTTACTGTATATAACAATATCACTATTTTCTTCTGACGTAATGCTTAATTTTAAAATCTCTAATGTTTTTTTACTACCTTTTATCTTATAACCATTATCTACTAATGTATCTGCATCTATCACTTTTGTGCCATTTAAAATATTCTTTGAAAACATCATTTTCATTCGTAAAAATTTATCTGGATTGTTTTTTATATCTTCATTGATATTTTTATATCCTATAATATTTGCCCCTAAATCTTTAAAATATGAAGCACCTTGAACTCTATCATCGTGAAAGTTACTTAAAATTACATTTGATACTTTTTTATTTGGATACTCTTTTTTCATTAAATTGTAAAATTCTTTTGCAAAAATATATGTAGGACCAGCATCAAGAACTACTAGACTATCTCCCATATTTACATAACACATATTTGATACAAAACCTTTATTTGATTTCATAGGTGGATTGAAATCTCCTATTACACATGTAATATCTTTTGTGATATGTACAGGTATTAAGGGATAGTCATTCGCAAATAAACTTAATATCGTTATACAACTAGCTAATATTGTCTTTTTCATTTTAATCCTTTTTTATTTATCATTATCTGCCATATATGCATACATAGGTATATATATAAGTGTTAGAAGCGTTCCTACTAAAAGTCCACCAATTGCAACATCTGCTAATGGACTTAGTCTCTCAAGACCTACTGCTTGTTCTAGTGCAATTGGTATCATACCTGCTATTGTACCAAATGCAGTCATCATAACAGGACGAAACCTTATAGTTACACTATCAATTGCACTATCAAAAGCACTTTCACCTTTGGCTCGGTGCATTTGATAGAAGTCTATTAAAAGAACAGCATTCTTTATAATAATTCCAAATAATAGTAATATACCTAATAAACTAGGCATACAGCTAGGTTTGTCAAATATTAACATACCCCATGATGCACCTATTAAAGATAATGGAAGTACAAGTATCATTATAAATGCCATCTTAATAGATCTATAAATAGCAATTAAACTCATTAAAAGTATAATAACTCCCAATCCAATAGCTTTTAACATTCTTTTAAAGCTATCGTCAATTTGAGATATATCTCCTGTTTGAGTTACTATAAATTGATCAGATTTAATATTTTTTAAAGCATCTATAGTATCAGTAGTAAGATGGGTAACTGGTCTTTTTGCTCTATATCCATTTACATCTAAAGAATACATCATATTATCTCGTTCTATTTTTGAATATGTCAAGCTTTTTTTAATTGTTGCTATTGCTGATAGTGGAATTTGCCCATCTTTTGTACTAATTGGAAGTAGCTTTAAAGTCTCAAGATTTTTTGTAAATCTATCTTTTAAATACAATCTTATAAATTGAGTATTCATAGACTCTAAATTTGAATTTAAAGATACTACTTCTCCTTTGATAGGTAACTGCATCGCAATATTAAATGGAGTTAACCCATATCTTAAAGCTTTATTTCTATTAACATCTATAATATATTCGGTTGAATCTTTTGCCCAACTACTTGATACAGAGGTAAGTCCTCTTACTGTTTTCATAGCATCTTTCACTTTTTTAGAATAATCATCTATACCATCAATTGTTGGTGATTTTATTCTTGTATCAACGGTAGCTTTTACACTAGATACAGCAGTTGCTCCAAAATCATAAACATCATTTCTTTTTAATCCTTCTAAAGTTGATAATTTTTCTCTTATGATATTTTCAAGTTCCCAAAGTGTTTTTTCTCGTTCAAATCTGTTAACAGCATTGATAGTAATGGTAGCTTCAGTAGGTAAGTTTCCACTTCCTAAGCTTAATACTCCAGACTCACTACCAAAAGCAATAGAACTTCTTATAAGCCAAGGTTGTTTATCTAGCCATATTAAAAATGGTTTTAATCTTTTTTCAGCCTCATCTACTGTACTATTAGAACTAAATGCTATTTGAGCTTTTACAATACCAGTATCCATAGGAGGCATGGCATCTTTTCCAATAGTTGGCATAATATTTTTCATACTAAAAGCTAAAAAAACCACAACTCCAAGAGTTAATATTATTCTTCGTGGATATTTCCAAAAACTATTTGGATTTGAAAATTTCAATACCCCCTCATAAGGTTTTACAAGACGCCCAATTGAATTTTGATAAAACCATTCAAACCATATTTCAACTTTTGTTTTTGTTACACCATTTTTGTACAATCGTGCAGATAATAAAGGTATAAAAGTTACAGATAAAAAGTAGCTAACAATTAATGCTATAATCAATGTTTCAATAAGTGGCTTAAATATTTTTTCTGGATAACCACCTATAAACATTAAAGGGAAAAGTATAGCAATCGTAGCTAATGTACCAGCAAATACTGGACTTAATACCTCTTTTGTACCATTTTTAATAGCAGTTTGTAAATCTTCTTTTGTTTCTACTAAATGCCTCTCTATATTTTCTAGTACAACAACCGCATCATCGGTTAGCATACCCAAAGCTAAGATAATTGCAGTATAAATTACAATATTAAGCTCTCCACCCATTAGCCAAATAATAGCAATAGTACTGAAAAAAACCATGGGAATTGAAAGTCCAGCTGCAATAATAGCTCTAAAATTTCCTAAAAAAATCATGATAATAATTAAGGTATAAAATATAGCATCTCTTAAAGCTTCGAGCATATTGTCATTTGCTTGCTCTATTAAATCTCTTTGTGTATCACTTATTTCAAAGTTTATATTTGGATATTTCTTTTCAAGTATTTGCATCTGTTTTCTAGCTGATTTACTTACATCTAAAACACTACCTTTAGGTGCTCTTTGTATAGATAATGCAACTGCATTTTTACCGTTTCCTATATATCCACTTGTTCTTTTTTGATATCCCCATTTTATTGATGATATATCTCTTAATCTAACATTTGGTTTTATAAGTAAATTTTCTAAGTTTAAAATATTGTCTTTCTCACCGTATATAGTAACAGTATAAAAACTATTATCACCTTTTAAAAACCCTACTGGAATATCTTTATTTTGAGCTAATATCATTTTTGATATAGTTTCAAAATCAACTCCGTATTTTTTTGCTTTGAATGGATCAACTTCTATATTAATTGAACTTTGATATCCTCCGAAAACTTCAACATTTCCTATGCTTCTATTGCTTAAAAGTGCTGGTTTAATAAAACTATCTGCTATTTTTCTAATTTGTCCTAAGTCAATTGATGAGTTTTTAGGACTAAGTGATATAACATCAACAGGTAGTGTAAAATCACCTGCAGTGTAAATAGCAGGAGTAAGTCCCTCTGGTATTTTTGATTTTGCTATATTTAAAGCATTTGATACATCAACTGCAGCTTCATTTAAACTTTTTTTATAACCAAATTCAACACTAATTATTGAAATATTTGGTAAATTTGTACTACTTACATCTGTAACAAGTGCCAATCTTGAAAGTTCCTGTTCAATTGGCTTTGATACAGTAGAAGCTACAACTTTAGCAGTAGCTCCAGCTACTTTTGTGATGATTACAACTTTAGCAGGATTTGCATCTGGAAATAGATTTTTTGGTAGTGTTACAAGGCCTATTACTCCCATAACAAAAAAACTAGCAATTATACTATATAGTAAATATGGTCTTTTATAAAAATATTCAAATATCATAATTTATCCTATTTTATTACATCTATAGCTATACCAGTTGCTAGTTTTAAAAGTATATCTGGTTTTGCTACTACAATTTTGTCATCTTCTGTAATATCTTTTACAATAACACCTTGTTCGCCATTTGAAATGATACTTACCTCTTTTGGTATTGCTTTTTGTTTGTTTACAACTAATACATAGCTTTTACCATTCTTATTTAAAATTGCATCGTGAGGTAACATATAAGATAAATCATCATAAACAATAACTTCTATATTAACTAATTGGTTAGTAGCTAAACTACTATTAATATTTGCTAGATATTCTAACAAACCATTATTGGTAGTATTTAAAGGATTTAAAATATATTTTTTATTTTCAAATAATATTGATGATGATTTTACATCATATGGAAGTTGTACTAATAAATAACTATTTGATGAAGAGCTTATCGATAATAATGGCTTACCCATCATGGCAATATCCCCAACATTTGCTAATTTTGTAACTATTCCACTAACTGGTGCTAGAATAGAGGTATAAGATAACATATTTTTTACTGATATTTTATTTGCTTGTAGTTCTTGAACTTTGAATTTTAAAGTATCTAGTGATGATATCATAGCTTCAATATTTGTTTGTTCTTTATCAAATTGCTCTTTTGAAGCACCCTTAACAGCTAAAAGTTTTTTTGTTCTTTGATGTGTACTAATAAGATTATCAAGAGCTATGTTTTTTGACTTTAATTGTGATTTTAGTGATGATATGTTTAAACTATATGATTTAAATTTTGTTTTTAAATCTTTATCATCTATTTTTACTATAGTATCACCTTTTTGTACTGTTGTACCACTTTTTATTATAAAATTTATTCTGGCATTTACCCTTGAACTTATTTTTACATTATCATCACTTTTTGTAGTTGCTAAATATGGTAGTGTTAAAGTATTTTTCTTTAATTTAGAATTTATAACTTTTACTTTTAAAGAATATTCTTTTGCTACTGGCACCTTTTTATCATCTTCAATTTTTTTATTTATTGCTTTTTTACCAGATATCACAGCTATTGCAATTACCACTATTATTAATATATAAACTACTAATTTTCTCATTTTACTATCTCCTTTAAATCTATTCCATAGATTACTGCTAATTTCCCAATATCTTGCCAAACTTGAGATACAATTTTAAAATAATCTGATTTTGCATTTAAAAGTTCATCTTCATATCTTAAATAATCTTCTTGTGTCATACGACCTTCATCAAAAGATACTTTAGCATATTTTAATAAGTTCTTCTTATTCAAAATATTCTTTTGATTTAATTCTTTTGATCTTTTTAATAGTGTTAACTCTTTCTTTAATGCTTTTATTTGAGATTTTAATTCAACACTTGTTTTATTTAATTTCATTTTAGATTTCATTAAGGCTATTTTTTTAAGTTGTATATCTGTACTTTGTGTTTTATTATATAATGGTATAGATAATACTATCTCGTAATATCCAAAATCTTCTTCAATATTTCTATCATCTTGAATGTTGTCTTTTGCATAATTTTTTGTATAAAGACCATTTAAAATAATTTTTGGAAAATATTTCTTTTCTTTAGTAGCTTTTAAATCACTAAGTGAAGCATCTATTGAATTCTTTAGCGGTTCTAATAATATTAGATAATTAGATATTGGATTTTTGAGTAATACCAATGGTACAGAGTGTTCAATAGTTATATTTGTAAATTGTTCAATCTTAGATATTACATTTGTTTGCTCTATTTTAACATTATTTATAGCAATATCTATTTGATTTAATTTTTCATTTATCTTATCTAATTCTATCCCAGCAACTCTTCCACTATTTACACTTATAGTTATATCATGTTTTGTTTTTAGTAATGATTGTTGAGTTGAAGATAATGCAACTAAAAGATTGTCAAGATATTCTAATGATGCATTTAAACCTAATATTATAGCTTCATTTTGAAAAAAGTTTATTTTCTTTTTCAATTTTGCATTTTTTGTTAAATATTTTGCTTTTTCACTTAGACTACTTAATTCTTTCATAAAAATTGGTATTGATATTCTTATACCAACTTTTTGTATACTTTTAGAAAAAGGTATTGGCTCATTGTTAGATGTTAATTGTGCTGTTTCAATTGGATCCAGTGGTTTTAAACTATAAGGTGTATTATAGTGTGTGTAACTAGCAAAAATATCTGCTTTTGGATAATAACTAGAATATATCTTTTGTTGTGACATATTTGCTGATTTTGAAATCAAAGTATCTATCTTACTTATTGGTTGTTTCTGAAGTGAATTAAAAAGCTCATTTATAGTTGTTGCTTGTAGTGATGAGGCTAGTAAAATAGCACTGAATAAATATTTTATTTTCATAATTTTCCTTTAAAATTCATTTTTAGATATAGTCTTGCTATTTCAGTTATATCATAATGTGGACAAACAGTAATTATTGTTTTTGATTTATAAATTTCATAAAGTGGTATTTCATATTTTATCTCCATATTTTAAATTAAATTATATTTCTTTTAATTTTTTTGGATACTCATGAACCATGATATTGTCTTCTATTTTTGTAGTTAATATCGGTATGATTTGCTTTATAAGATATGATGATATTGATTTTTCATTAAACTCAATATTTGTATTTAGGTCACTATTTTTATTTGTTTCTACTCTTATATTTTTTGTTGTTGTCATAAGATTGATAGTACCAGTTATCATAAAGTACAACGGCATTGGTGTATCTGTACTATTTATAAATACACCATCTTTTGTACCTTGAAGTAATATATCACAAAAAAGTTGATATAGTTTTTTCATATTTAAAAATAGTGTATGTGATATATCACTATTTTTACTAAGTTCTCTCAATAGTAAAGATGACAATGCCGGATGTTTCCATGCATAATTAGAAAAGCACGCTATAAAACCTTTAAGTTTATCTGTGGCATTAGAATTTTTTTTATTTTCATCTAAAACTGCATTATAAATATCATTTAAAACTTTTATAATTACCTCTTCATAAAGCCCTTGCTTATTTTTAAAATAGTAAAAAATCATAGCTTTATTGAGCTTGGACTCTTTTGCAAGTTTATCCATAGAAACACTACTGAAATCATTTTCAGCAAATAGACTTATAGCATTTTGTAAAATAAGATTTTTTGATGCTTTTGAATCTCTTTTCTTGATAACTTATCCTTTATTAACTAACTGGTTAATTGATTATAATATAATAAAACTTTTAATATTATTAAGTATAAGGATGGTTCTTTGCAGTATGAAGTTTTGAATTATCGTATAAATAAAAATGTCGTTGACTTAAAACTTTACCATATGGCTGACAAAGTATCTCTTGGGTAGTTTCACCTTTGATAATTTTTTTTACTTTCCCAACTTTTATTCCATAAGGAAATATTTCATCCATCCCTGATGTAGTTATCTCATCTTCTATATTAATATTTTTCCATAAAGGAATATGTTTAATTGATAGTAAACCATCATTGTTCATCCCCGATGTAATACCTGGAGCTTTTTCATCTCCAATAAAAACAGTATAGTTACATCTTTTATTATTATTTAGATACCCAATATTTTGATTTTCTTTTGTTAAACTAATGCCAGCACTAAATCCATCGTAGGTTATAAGTGCATAGATTTTATTTTTATTTGATGTAGAATAATCTAAAATAACTTTTGATGTATCATTTAATTTTAAATACGATAAAACTTTTACCTTTTTAAAATTATATTTTGATTTAAAGTTTATATTTAAAAGTTGTTTATATTCTTTATTTTGTTCAAGTTCAATATCATATAAAACTTTATAGTTTTCATTCTCTTTTTCTGATTGTTTGAGTTGTTCAATATAATCTAATTGATTAAAATATTTATCAATGATTGTTTCAATATTTATTAGATTTGTTAGAAATACTGAAGATATAGAATTTTTTACTAGGTTAAGTTTCTTTTTTATAGTGTATTCGATATTAAAATAATATCCTAAGAATAAGGATATTATTATTAAAAATAGTATTATTTTTTTATTCATTAGAGATTAGTCTAAGTAAAGATTCCTCGTCTAATGTTCTACTTGTTCCATACGCAACAGCAAGTAGAGGTTCATCTGCAATTCTTACAGGTAATTTTATATCATTTGCAAGATATTTGTCAATTCCTCTAATCAATGCTCCACCACCTGTTAGAACAACACCATTATCTACAACATCACCTGCTAAATCAGGTGGCATCTCTTCTAATACTTGTCTAACTGCTAATGATATCTCTTTAAATGGTTCAGTAAGTGCAGCTCTTACTCCTTCTCCTGTTAGTTCTATCATAGTAAGAAGACCAGAACTATCTCTACCTTTTACTTTTATTGTTTTATCTTGAGGTTGTTTAATTGCAGTTCCAACTTCAATTTTAATATTTTCAGCAGTTCTTTCACCAATATAAAGGTTAAAATTTTGTCTTACATAATCAATAATTGCTTTATCAAATCTATCACCAGCAACTTTTATAGATTTACTTAAAACTAAACCTCCAAGTGATGTAACACCTATCTCAGTAGTACCACCACCAATATCAACAACAACATAACCATCAGGGCTACTTACTGGGATATTTGCGCCAATAGCTGCAGCCATAGGCTCTTCTACTAGAAAAACCTCTCTAGCACCTGCACTAAGTGCTGATTCTTTTACTGCTTTTCTTTCAACTTGAGTAATACCATGAGGAATACATATAATAATTCTAGGTCTTAAAAATGTTTTTCTCCCATGTGCTTTTTCAATGAAATATCTTATCATTCTTTCAGTCATCTCAAAATCAGCAATAACACCATCTTTCATAGGTCTTACGGCTTGAATATTTACAGGTGTTTTACCAATCATTTGCTTAGCATCTGATCCAACTGCTAAGATTTTGTCTCTACCATATCTATCATGCTGAACAGCAACAACAGAGGGTTCATTGATAATAATCCCTTTCCCTTTTACAGATACTAAAGTATTAGCAGTACCTAAATCAATTGCCATGTCGTTTGAAAACCAACCAACAAATTTATCAAAAATCATATTTTATCCTTTTATGCCACTTTAACTTGTTGAGTTTTTTCAACAACTTCTTTAGTTATAGTTACAGTTTTACCTTTATATTGTGGTAATTCATACATAACATCTAACATAATATCTTCTAATATAGAACGAAGTCCTCTTGCCCCTGTTTTTCTTTCAATTGCAGCTTTTGCAACAGCTGTTAAAGCTTCATTATCAAATTTTAACTCTACGTCATCAAGTTTAAATAATTTTGAATATTGTTTTACAAGTGAATTTTTTGGTTCTTTTAATATATGAATCATTGCATCTTCATCAATCTCTTCTAATATAGCTGTCATATGAAGTCTACCAATAAGCTCTGGAATTAAACCATATTTTACTAAGTCATCAGCTTCAATTTTATCCATAAAAGTTTCTTGTTCATCTTTAGTTTTTTTAGTTTGATTAAATCCAAGGATATTTCCACCCTCTCTTTTAGCAACAATATCTTTCATACCATCAAATGCACCACCACAAATGAATAATACATTTGTAGTATCAAGTTGTATAGCATCTTGACCTGGATGTTTTCTTCCACCTTTTGGTGGTACATTTATACTACTACCCTCAACAATTTTTAATAAAGCTTGTTGAACACCTTCCCCACTAACATCTCTAGTTATTGATCTATTTTCACTCATTCTAGCAATTTTATCAATCTCATCAATGAAAATAATACCTTGTTCTGCTTTTTTTATATCGCCACCAGCTGCTTGAATTAGTCTAGTAACAATATTTTCAACATCATCTCCCACATATCCTGCTTCTGTTAAACTTGTAGCATCAGCAATTGCTAAAGGTACATCTAAATATTTTGCGATAGTTTGTGCTAAAAGAGTTTTTCCACTTCCTGTTGGTCCTATTAATAAAACATTTGATTTAGATAACTCTGTATCATCATCAACTTCACTTTGTCTAAATATTCTTTTATAGTGGTTATATACAGCAACACTTAATACTTTTTTAGCTTTATCTTGACCAATTACATAATCATCTAAAATAGCTTTTAACTCTTTAGGAGTACGGATATTTTCTCTTACTTGAGTATCTTCTATTGTTTGAATATCTTTATTTTTACCATCATCATGTTTATGTGATTCTATTATGTCGTAAGCAGATTTTGCACAAACTTGACATATTGTTGCTTTATCACCAGAAATTACTGGATTTTGTTCACTATCTTCAACTCCACAGAAGTCACATTTTAAATTTTGTTTTTTCATATATTTTATTTCCTTGTAAAGGGTATTCCTCTTTTAGTATCAACTACAAATTGTGCTAGTTGTTTTGCATATTTATTATCATTAGTTTGTAAAATTTCAGAAGCTATCTCTACAATAGGCTGACCTGAATCAAAAATTGATTTATATGTTTTTCTTATCTCATCTATATCACTTCTACTATCTTTAAATCTTCTTCTTAAACCATTTATATTAAGACTTCTTAGTGTTGCTCTATTTCCTTCACAAATACAAAATGGAGGTATATCTTGAACCAATATTGAACCACCACCAATCATTGCATTTTCACCAATTTTACAAAATTGGTGTATAGCACTCATCCCACCAATTACACAATTGTCATCAATCTCAACATGACCAGCAATAGCACAACTATTAGCAACTACAATATTGTTTGCTAAAATACAATCATGACCAATATGAACGTGTCCCATAAGTAAACAGTTGTCTCCAATAACAGTTTTATATCCACCGCCAGATGTTCCAGTATTTAAAAGTGTATGTTCTCTTATCGTGTTGTTATCTCCAATAATAAGTTCAGTAACCTCTCCATCATATTTTAAATCTTGAGGAATTGAGCCTAATACAGCATGTGAAAAAATTCTATTATTTTTTCCAATTGTAGTTTTCCCTTCAATTAAAGTATGACTTCCAACTGTTGTAGAATCTCCAATTATAACATCACTTCCAATTATAGTAAAAGGACCAATTGTTACATTAGCACCAATCTTAGCACCATCTTCTATAATTGCTGTTTTATGAATATTTTGCATCTAAATAATATTCTTTTATTTATCAACAATCATAGCTTTTAATTCTGCTTGAGCAACTAAAACATCATCAACATATGCTTTTCCACCAAGAACAATTAATGTTTTTCTTTGTTTTAAAATTTCAATTCTATATTCTAATTTATCTCCTGGTTTAACAGGAACTCTAAATTTAGCATTATCTATACTCATAAAATACATAACTTTTTCTTGCATCTCTTCTTCTGTGTAACCACCGCTTTTAAAAGCTAAAATTCCACCAGCTTGAGCCATCCCTTCAAGTATCATAACACCAGGATATATTGGGTGACCTGGGAAATGACCTTGAAATACTGGTTCACTAATTGATACATTTTTATATGCAACTATATTTTCGCCCTCTACCATACTACTAACTTTATCTACAAGTAAAAATGGGTATCTATGAGGAAGTATTTTTTGAATCTCTACTACATCTAACATTTGTGTTCCTAATAATGGTCTTTTTGTGTACTACACATCTATATTTATGGATAGTATACCCAATATTTGATTATAATTATCTAATTTTTATAATAAATGTTAGTTTGAATATTTAAAGATATATTTAAGAAAATAATAATAAAATCCACTTATAAAAAAAGAAAGGATTTTTTGATGTATAATAGAGATTATTTATCGAATAACAATAATAGCTCTTATTCTAGAGAAAATGAAGCTTATACTTCATCTCATGAGCAAGCACAAGCGCCTGCTAATTTAATGGCATTTTTAAAAAGTACGTATCAACTTTTTGCTAGTTCTTTAATGGCAGCAACTGCAGGAGCATATATAGGTTTAGATATGGTTAGTACGATTAAAAGTTGGTACTGGGGATTAGTGATTTTAGAGATTGCTTTATTATTTGGTCTTTACGCAGTTAAAGATAAACCAGGAATTAATTTAATGGTATTATTTAGTTTTACATTTATTAGTGGTTTAACAATTACACCATTATTAAGTAGTGCTTTTGGGATGCCAGGTGGTGCAGCTATTGTAGCACAAGCATTTCTAATGACATCTGTAGCATTTGGTGGTATATCAATGTTTGCTCTTACTACTAAAAGAGATTTTTCTGCAATGGGACAAATGCTTTTTATAGCTGTAATTATATTAGTTGTTGGAAGTTTAAGTAATATATTTTTCCAATCACCTATTTTACAGTTAGCAATTGCAGGATTTGGTGCATTGATATTTAGTGCATTTATTTTATATGATACACAACAAATAATCAAAGGTGGTTTTTCTACACCAATTGAAGCAGCGATTGCTTTATATCTTGATTTTTTAAATTTGTTTGTATCTTTACTTCAAATATTAATGGCTTTTAATAGCAATAATGACGACTAATATAGACAAGAAGACACTTCGTCTTCTTGATGCCAATCTAAATAGACTTAGAGAAGGTATTCGAGTTGTTGAAGATATATATAGATATATCTTCAATGATAAACAAACTGCACTAGAACTAAAAGAGTTACGACACAATTCAAGAATAAAATTTTATGATGAACTACTTGATTCGCGAGATATTAAGAATGATGTTTTGAAATCATCTACTAAATCTGAACAAAATAGGCTAGATTTAAATTCAATACTTATTGCAAATTTTAAAAGAGCTCAAGAGAGTTCTAGAGTGCTAGAAGAGTTTGGTAAACTTATAGATATAGAAACAAGTGAAAATTTTAAAAGTATTAGATATCGATTATATCATTTAGAGAAGATGGTTACTCCCCAGATTTAACATCAACATACCCTATCATTTTTCGTTTAAACTCTACATAAGGAGTCACTAAATTATGTTCTTTAGATATTGTAAAATCTTCTTTAGCTGTAATATCTTTTACAATAGATTCCATAGTAGTTAATATAATCTTTGATAACTCTTCCTCTAATCCAGAGTGATTTCTAATTAGTGTATCAAAAATATAATTAAATTCAAATCCAAGTTTACCTTTGTTGTTTAGTGCTTTTTTTATATTAAGCCAATTAGCAAAAATAACTTCCCAAGCTCTTTTTTGATCACTTGTATTACATAGGTTTTTAATAATTGATTTCCATTTGTATAAAGCAAAATAAGCTTGATGACTATCCCAAAGTTCAGATATCCACCAATCCTCATATTTTGGGAAACCACCAAAGTCAGGTAGATTTTCTGCTTCTCGATTCTCTTTAATATTAGAAACTAAGACAGAAAAATGTAATGTTATTACGGGAATTTGGAGTTTTAATAATCCAAGTTCTGATATATTTTCATCTTTACTATTTTTTAATAAAGCTTCAAATTCATTTTTAATTGTTTCAAAATCTTTAGCTAATTCATCATGAACTCTTAAATTTAGTTCAATAGATTTTTTTGCTATTTCAAGTAGCATTTTATCTTCAAAATTCACATCGTTTGGTAACTCATCTATGATCATCATAGCTTCAAGTTTTACATCATTTGGAGATACTTTATCTCTTTTTAGTCTAATTTTTTGATAGTGATAGTAATTTGTACGTTCCACAGCAGCTTTTAGGTTCTCTTCTTTTTCAAGTTCTTGAAGATCTTGTTGCATAAGTTCAGCTAATTTAGCTCTATGCTCCTCAAGCAAAGTACTATTTTCTAAGAGAGAGCTCTCCGTAGAAGCTTTTGACATAATAGTTAATTTATGTTCACCAGACTCATGCTCTGATAATTGTCTTTTTAATACTGCTACACGCTTCTCTTCACTTTTAATTAACTCTTCAAGTGCAATAATCTCTTTCATCTTTTTACCTACAATACAGGAATTTTTATAGTGAATCTTGCACCAATATAATTATTTCCATTAAATTCAAATTTATTATTTTCCACAACAATAGATCCTGAAAAATTATCAACAATAATTTTATGAGTCATATATAAACCTAATCCTGTACCTTGAGATTGGTGTTTTGTAGTAAAATATGGTTCAAAAATTTTATCTTTTATTTTTTCAGGAATTCCTCCTGCTGAATCTTGAATATTTATTATCACTTCATTCTCTATCTTATCGATATCGATAATTATATATTTTTCCTGATCTTTATGATCTTGATCTTTTAATATATCAGATGCATTATTTATTATATTTAATAAAACTTGAATTAAATCATTTTGAATACCTACAATTGTAATTCTTTTATTGTAGTTATTAATAATATTTATTTCATGAGAATCAAGGTTTGCACTAATGATGGCAATTGTTTTATCAATAGTTTCTTTTACAGAAAACTCTAAAGCTATTCTATCATTTTTAAGAAAATTTTGGAAATCTTCTATAGTGTCAGATAAAAATTGTGAATTTTTTACTATATTATCAAGCTCTTTAATTGTATCTTCTTCATCATTTATATCTAGTTCATATCCAAGTTTTATACCACCAGCTGCAACTGATATAGCTGTTAGTGGTTGTCTCCATTGATGTGCAATATTTCCTATCATTTCACCCATAGATGCCATTTTGCTTTGATTGTTTAGCATTTGTTCATTTCTTTTTATATCTGTAATATCAATAATAGCAATAATTTTAATATATTTTTTACCTATAGATATATTTCTCTCTTTAATTTGAATATATCTATTTTTCCCATTATTTTGAACAATAGTATCTTCAAAATAGTGATCAGATATGTTATCTTTTAATTTAATTTTGCTTTCATCAGAAACATCTGTAAAAATTTCTTCAATGGTTTTATCTATAATATTTTGTTTATTATCTACTCCTAGAAGTATAACTGCTTCATTATTCGCATCGATACAAATATCTTTTTGAAAGATAAATAAAGCTTCAATTGTAGAGTTTACAAGAGCTTCAAAACTATGAAGACTCTCTTCGATTTGCTTTTTTTGCCTCTTAATAGTTTTTTGCCATTTTGATGATTTAATCCATAAATCAACTTTTAATAAAAACTCTTCATAAACAAAAGGTTTTTTCAGGAAGTCAGATGCACCTTTTTTTAATGCTTCTCTTACAATTGATGGATTATCTGATCCTGATAATACCAAAATTGGAAAATTGTTTATATAATATATATCTCTTAGTGTATCAAGTACATCAATACCATGTAGATCAGGAAGCTCCATATCTAAAATTAGTAGTGATATATCAGAAGTTTTAAATATCTCTATACCTTCTCTTGCACTATGAGCTGTAAGAACTTTGTAGTTTCTAGATTCTAGAAGTGTTTTGACAATATAGCAAACAACTTTAGAGTCATCAATTATTAAAATACTCTCTTTATGGTTTTCAGATAATCGTTTTATTGAATCATCAATATTATTAAATATATATTCAATATTATTTGTTTTTAAGTGGTAGTCTAAAATACCTTGTTTAAAATATTTATCTCTTTTTTTATTATCTTCTTTATCGCTTAATATAATAATTTTAGATTCAGAATTTTTAATTATATAATCAAATAACTCTTTACAATCATTCTCTTTTTGGTTATCGGATAAAATAATTAGGCATAAATTATTTGTGAATTCTTTTATAAGTTCTCTACTTTGTTTAATATCAAATGACTGAGTTGATCTATACCCAAATGACTTAAACATATCGTGTAAATTATTATTAAATATTTTATCCTCATCAATTATTAAAATATCTGAGATCATATTTAATTTTTTATTTTCAATTATCATGATAAATTATATCAAAATTGTGTTTAAAGAATATTTTAGATAAAATCGCGACTTTAAAACAAAGGATAATAATTGTTAAATTTTAAAGACAATTTGATTGGTACTAGTGCCAAAAGTGATATTTTATCGGGACTAGTTGTTGCTGTAGCATTAGTTCCAGAGGCAATTGCATTTTCATTTATTGCACAAGTTAGTCCAATAGTTGGATTATATGCAGCATTTATATTAGGACTTATTACTGCTATTATGGGTGGTAAACCAGGAATGATCTCTGGTGCAACTGGTGCTGTGGCTATTGTACTTGTTGGTTTAAGTATTGCTGTTAAAGATATGGCAATAGCAAATGGTCTAACAGGTACAGCAGTATCTTTTGAGATAATTCAATATATTACACTAACAGCTATTGTTGCAGGTATTATTCAGATATCAATTGGTGTATTTAAAATGGGAAAATTTATAAGACTTGTTCCTCAACCTGCTCTTCATGGATTTGTAAATGGTTTAGCTGTAGTAATTGCATCAAGTCAATTTAAATTTTTAGATGATGCAGGTATCTATATGTATATAATTATTGCAGGGACTATGGCAACTATGTATATATTACCAAAAATTACATCTTCTATACCATCAGGACTTGTGGCAATTATAGTATTTACACTTGGAGTTTATTTTTTTAATATTGATACAAAACTTGTAGGTGATTTAGCAAATCTAAGTGAATTTAAAGGTATGTTACCAGAATTTGCTATCCCAAATACTATATTAAATTTTGATGCTTTTATGATGATTCTTCCATATGCTGTAATAGTTGCGCTTGTGGGTATAATTGAGTCACTATTGACACTTACAGTTTTAGATGAGATAAGTGGAACAAGAGGTAGTGCTAACCAAGAATGTATAGCTCAAGGAACTGGTAATATTGCCTGTGGTATGTTTGGTGCAATGCCAGGATGTGCAATGATTGGGCAATCTATTATTAACTATACAAGTGGTGGATTAGGTAGATTATCTAGTATCGTAGCTTCAGTAGGATTAATTTTGTTAGTTGCAACATTAACTGATATATTAAATATAATACCTGTAGCTATACTTGTAGGTATTATGTTTATGGTTTCAATTGGAACATTTGAGTGGAGTAGTTTTGCAAGAATATCTAAAATGCCAAGAAGTGATGCTTTTGTTTTAGTTACAGTTACAGGTATCACAATAGTAGCAGATCTAGCTATTGCTGTTATATCTGGTGTAATAATTTCTGCTTTAGTATTTGCTTGGAAACATGCAAAAGTAACTGCTAAGACATATATAGAGGATAATGGTGCGAAGGTTTATAACTTTGATGGACCATTGTTTTTTGGTAGTGTTAGTGCTTTTAATGAGCAATTTGATTTAGCACATGATCCTGATATAGTAATACTTGATTTTAAAGATGCAAGGGTTATGGATATAAGTGGAGTAGAAGCTATAGATGCTATTACAAAGAAATATCTTGATTCAAATAAAGTTGTTAAAATTAGACATTTAAGTAATGAATGTAAATCAATTATGAAAAATGCTGGTCAATTTTGTACATATGAAGAGGATGATCCAAAATATAAAGTTGCATATGATTATTAGAACAATAAAAAAGGTAAGATTTGATAATCTTACCTTTTTTATTATAAGCTTGTTTTAATATAAACTTAAGTATTATTCCCCACTAAATTTTTTGAACAAGGACAAAACAGCTATGGCAAATCATAAATCAGCTGCAAAAAGAGCAAAACAAACAATCGTAAAAACTGAAAGAAACAGATTCTTCAAAGCAAGAATTAAAAATGTAGTAAAATCAGTTTTAGTGGCAATAGATGCTAAAGACAAAGAAGCAGCAACAACTGCTATGAAGAATGCAAATAAATATTTACACCACTGTGTAAGTAAAAATATTCTTAAAAAAGCTACTGCAGCTAGAAAAGTAAGTAGATTACAAGTTAAAGTTAACGCTTTATAATAACTACCATTTAAACTTTTAAATCATCTAAAATCTTAGATGATTTAATAAACTCACTTATACAACACCTGCTTCATCTATATTGAGGCTAAATTTATAAAATCAACTACATAGGTAATTTTATGCTACAAAACAAACTTCAACTTTTCATTGACAGATATGAAGAGATAAACGAACTATTAATTTCTCAAGAGATATTAACTGATATTAAAAAAATGACAGAACTTTCTAAAGAGCAATCAAGTATTAAAAAGATTGTTGATGCTGCAAAAGAATATATTCAAATTATTGAAGATATTGAAGATAATAAAATGCTTCTAGGAGATGATGAGTTAGCAGATCTTGCAAAAGAGGAGCTAAAGGAACTAGAAACAAGAAAACCTGAGCTAGAAGAGGAGATAAAAATTCTTTTACTTCCTACAGATCCTAATGATGATAAAAATATTTATGTTGAATTAAGAGCAGGAGCAGGTGGAGATGAAGCTGGTTTATTTGTAGCCGATATGTTTAGAACATACATTAAATTTGCTGAAAATCAAGGTTGGAAAACTGAGATTATGAATAGTAGTGAATCAGAAGCTGGTGGATATAAAGAGATGGTTGTTCTTATTAAGGGTGACTCTGTTTATAGTAAACTAAAATTTGAATCAGGTGTTCACAGAGTACAAAGAGTACCAGCAACAGAAACACAAGGTAGAGTTCATACATCTGCTATCACTGTTGCTATTATTCCTGAGGTTGATGATGTTGAGATAAATATCAGAACTGAAGATTTAAAGATTGATACAATGAGAGCTAGTGGATGTGGTGGGCAATCGGTTAATACAACAGATAGTGCTATAAGAATTACACATATTCCTACAGGACTAGTTGTAACAAACCAAGATCAAAAATCTCAACATAAAAATAGAGAAAAAGCTATGAAAGTTTTAAAAGCTAGACTTTATGATTTACAAGAGCAAGAGAGAATGGAAAAAGAGGGTGCTGATAGAAAAGCACAAGTAGGTTCTGGTGATAGAAGTGCAAGAATTAGAACATACAATTATCCTCAAGGTAGAATATCAGATCATAGAATAAACTTAACTTTATACCGTTTAGATGTGATTATGAATGATGGATTATTAAATGAAATTATTGATCCTCTTATTGCTGATTATCAATCAAAACTTATGGAAGCTTCTGGCGTTTAATAAATTTTCTAAATGATACTATGTGATATAGGAAATACTACATTTCATTTTAAAACAAAAAAAAATGATTTTAAAATTTCTATTAAAGAAAATTTAAAGTCATTATCTAACTATAAAAATCAAATATATTTTATCAGTGTAAATGATAAAGCAACTGAAAAATTACTAAAAAAATACCCAAAAGCAATAAATTTAAAAGATATGATAATCTTCAATACAAAATATATTGGTATGGGGATAGATAGGAAAGTGGTTTGTAGTTATATAAATAATGCTATATTAGTAGATATTGGAAGTGCTATAACTGTTGATGTTATGAAAAAATCAAAACATAAGGGTGGTTTTATTCTTCCTGGAATTAGGGCATATACCAAAATTTATCCACAAATATCTAAAAAACTATCATTTCAATTTTCTAATAATATAAATTTAGATAAAATTCCATTAAGAACAAATGATGCTATAAACTATGCAATATTAGATTCTATTGTAGCACCTATTTTAAAAGTATCTAGAGAGTATAAATTGCCTATCTATTTTACTGGTGAAGATAGTAAATTAATATTAAAATATTTTAAAAATTTTGATATAAAGTATGAGAAAGATTTAATTTTTAAAAGTATGACTAAGATAATTAAAAATAATAAACATAAGAAAAGAGGAAAATAGATGTTAACAATTGCTTTACCAAAAGGTAGAATAGCGACACAAACACTTGAAAAGTTTGAAAAAGTTTTTGGTGAAAAATTTGTTTTTGAAGATAGAAAGCTTATTCTAAAAAAAGCTGGATTTACATTTTTAAATGTTAGAAATCAAGATGTACCAACTTATGTTATGCATGGTGCTGCTGATTTAGGAGTGGTTGGTCTTGATGTACTGGAAGAGAAAGAGTATGATTTAGTTAAACTTTTAGATTTAGAGATAGGTCAATGTAAGGTGGCAATTGGACTTAAAGCTGGAGATACAATAGATTGGAATCGTTCAGAGATAACTGTTGCTACAAAACATACAACTATAGCAAAAAAGTTTTTTGAGAAAAAAGCGATGGCTGTAAATCTTGTGAAACTTTATGGTTCTATTGAGTTAGCACCTTTAGTTGGTTTATGTGATTGTATAGTTGATATTGTAGAAACAGGTGAAACTATGAAACAAAATGGTTTGGAAGTTGCAGATACAATTATGGAATCATCAGTATTTTTAATAGCAAATAAAAACTCATACTACTCTAAAAAAGAACAAATTTTAGAACTAAGAGAACAAATTGCAGCCACTTGATCTATATGCATCAATAGAAGAATATCTTGACTTTGAAGAAGAGGTTAATGTTCTTCATAATATGATGGCTAAAATAGCTATCTCTAAATGTCCTAATAGCTTAATAGATATAGGGTGTGGACAAGGTGATTTTTGTTTAAAATTAAAATTAAATTCTATAAAAACAGTAGGGGTAGATTTAAGTCAAAAGCAAGTGGATATAGCAAAATCTAAAGGTGTTGATGCTTTATCTATTGATATAAAAGATATTGTAAATAAATATGATTGTGCTACTGCGATTTTTGATGTTGTAAATTATCTTGATGCTGATTATCTAAAGTCATTTTTACAAGCTACATATAATCTTTTAAATGAAGATGGATATTTTATATTTGATATAAATAGTTTGTATGGATTTGATGAAGTAGCACAAGGTACATTAACTATTGATAATGATGATAAATTTATAGCAATAGATGCTAACTTTATAGAAAATACTTTGTATACAGATATTACAGTTTTTACTAAAAATGGAAAAAATTATAAAAAAGATTTTGGAACTATAGAACAATACTATTATAGAATAGATGAACTTGAAAAAATATTGGTTTTAGTGGGATTTGAAATAGAAGAGATTATTGATTTTAAATTGCATGATTGTAGTGAAGCTCATGATAAATTTATTTTTGTTTGTAAAAAAATAAAAAAAGATTAAAATATGAAGAATGCTATAGTTACAGGTTATAGCAGTGGTATAGGTAAAGCTATATCTATAAAATTAGAAGATTATGGCTACAATATTATAAAACTTAATTCAAAACTTGAAGATATATCATCTTTAGAAAAAGAGATTAAATTAATACTTAAAAGTAGTGATATTGATTTACTTGTAAATTGTGCTGGAGTTGGTATATTTCAACCACATGAAGAGATAAGTATTTCTAAAATAAAAGAATTAATTGATATAAATTTAACTGCGCCAATTATCTTATCAAATTTACTTTTAAGAAGTTTAAAAAAAACTACAGGTAGTATTATAAATATTACATCGATTGAAGCTACGCAACATTCAAAGTTCTCTGCACTTTACACAGCTACAAAATCTGGACTTAGAGATTTTGGACTAAGTTTATTTGAAGAGGTTAGAAAAAGTGGAGTAAGAGTTACATCAATAAACCCAGATATTACCCAAACTAATTTTTTTGAAGATCTTCAGTTTGAACCATCTACAAAAAAAGATACATATCTATTACCAGATGCTATTGCAAAAAGTGTTATAGATATACTGAGTTTTGATGGAGTTATTACAGATATAACAATAAGACCTCAAAAATTTGAGATAAAAAGAAAAGCGAAATAGATATATGTCAATAGATCAAGAATTATTAAAACAATTAACAATTTTATATGTGGAAGATGATGAGAGAATAAGAGAATCATTTACTGCAATATTTAATAAACTATTCAAAAGTGTTACTATAGCTTTTGATGGTGAAGATGGATTAGAAAAGTATAAAAATTTAAATAAAAGAAATAAGTTCGATATTATTTTAAGTGATATAAATATGCCAAAATTAAATGGTATGGATATGTTAAAAGAGATAAGAAGTTTTGATCAAGATATACCATTTATTTTTACAACAGCACATGCAGATTCTACTTATCTTTTAGAAGCTATTAATTTAGGTGTAACACATTATTTAATAAAACCTATAAATATAAAAGAGATGATGGTTCAAGTTCAAGATATTTGTGGTAAAAATAATGCTTTAACTCAACTCTTTAAAACTCAAAAATCTAATGAAACATATCTAGATATTATAAATAAAGTAGCAATAGTGTCTAAGACAGATGTTCATGGTGATATAACATATGTGAATGATATCTTTTGTGATGTATCTGGATATAGTAAGGATGAATTACTAGGTACGAATCAACGAATAGTAAGACATCAAGATATGCCAACTAAACTTTTTGATACATTATGGGAAGATTTAAGAGCTGGAAAAGTTTGGCAAGGAAAATTAAAGAATAAAGCAAAAGATGGAAGTGCATATTATGTGGATGCTAATATTTTTCCACTTTATGAAGCAGATGAGTCTATGTCTGGTTGGATGGCAGTTAGGTTTTTGACTACACAAGCAGAAGAGGAGAAACAAAAATTTTATAAAAATGTTGTTTCAAATATTAAAACGTATAAGCAAACACAAAAAAAACTTTTGGATAAGGTTGTTGAGCTAGAATCAAAACAACAAATTGCAGATAATATTGATCTAATTAAAGAAAAAATGCTAAATGAAAAAGAAAAAAGTGAGAAAGCAAGATATCAATTATCAATAACAGAGGGTGAAGTTTGTGAACTAAAAGATAAGCTTAAAGATGTTGTTACATATACTAATGATAAAACAAGAAAATTAGCTACTAAAATTACATCTGATAAATCAACATTAGAGAAACAAAATAAAGCTTTAATTATTTTAAAAGATCAAAATACTCAAAACCAAGAAGTGATATCAAATCAAAATCAAGAGTTAGAAAGATTGAGAAAAAGGGTAAGAGAATTAGAAGATGTTATAACTCATGGAGATCTTTAATGTCTTCTTTTATTGAGTATAAATAACCTCTTATATTTGTAGGTATTTTATTGATTCTACATTTTTCTTTAAATTTTTTATCCATAGTAGTTATAATATATGGTGTAATAAATATTTTAGTATGATCTATAGATATAGCTATTTTATTTGAAATGATTATATTTTTTTGTTTTATAATTTCATCTCTAGTTGCTTTAGATATAATGATACCTCTTTTTTTAAGCTCTTTATCTATAGCTCTTATTGCTAAGTTTAAGTCGCCGTTAAATTTATAAATTGATAACTCTTTTATCACTTTGTACTTTATACTTTGATTTAAAGAGTTGATATCTTTTTCTAAATAATTAAAACTTTTTGATATACCTGATTCATATTTTTCTAAAAGTTTATCACTAAAATTATGTCTAAAATAATTTCTTTTATAACTTTGATCTTGATTTGATTCGTCAATGAAATATTTAACATTTTTATTATCTAAATATTTTTTTAAACTTTGTTTGCTATAGTCTAAAAGTGGTTTTAATGTTTTATAATTACTTCTATAACTTTCTTTCTCCATACCAAAAAGTTCAGTTATCCCAGCACCTTTCGTAAGTTGCATCAAAAACCATTCAAGTTTGTCATTTAGTTGATGAGCAGTTAATAGTGATTTGTAATTTTCTTTTGACATAATCTTATCAAAAAAATTATATCTAAAATCTCTTGCACTTTTTTCTGAAAATTTTGTATCTATTGGAAACTCAGATATAAAACATTTTTTATTGTACTTATGTGCTAATTGCGTAGCATATATAAGCTCATCTTTTGATTGTGCTCTTTGATTATAATTAACAATAGCTATATCAAACTCAATATTATTGTCAATCATAATAAAAAATAAAGCTGTTGAATCTATACCAGCACTGAATGCAAGTAGGTTGTTATTTGTTTCTATATCAAGTTTTATACTATTCATGGGGAGATTATATTAAGAATAAAGTTATATAATACTTACTTAGTGGATATTTAATTATAAATATTACTAAAATTTATGCTAAATATAAGTTCATATAATATATAATTAGAAATAAAATTAAAAAAAGGATTCTTCACATGAGTGAACAAGTAAAACAAACAGCTTTCAGAATCAAAAGATACTGGGCATATGTGGCAGCAACATTAGTTGCTATAGTTACACCATTTATTCAAATTGGTGGAAATCAAATTTTCTTATTGTCATTTGACAAAAAACAATTGCATCTAATGGGTGTTGCATTTGATATGCAAGAGCTTTATATGATGCCATTCTTACTTATGTTTATGTTTTTAGGTATATTTGCCGTTACTGCTATTGGTGGTAGAGCATGGTGTGGTTGGGCTTGTCCTCAAACTGTATTTAGAGTTATTTATAGAGATTTAATTGAGTCTAAATTACTTGGAATGAGAAGAATTAAAAATAAACAAAAAGATCCAGATTACACAAAAGGTAGTAATGGTATAAAAAGAATTATAGCAATTCTTATTTGGTCATTTTTATCACTTTTAGCAGCAGCAGACTTTTTATGGTACTTTGTTCCTCCAGCTGATTTCTTTACATATATGCAAAATCCAATGGATCATACATATTTACTTGGATTTTTATTAGGTGTAGCAGCATTTTTAGTATATGATGTTATTTTTCTAAAAGAAGATTTTTGTATATATATTTGTCCTTACTCAAGGGTTCAATCAGTTTTATATGATGATGACACTATCCAAGCTATTTATAGTGAAAAAAGAGGTGGTAAAATTTATGATGAAGACCATAATAAATTAGTATTTAAAGCAAAAGATGTTCCTGAAGATATGGATTGTACAGCTTGTCAAAGTTGTGTTACTGTTTGTCCTACACATATCGATATCAGAAAAGGTGCGCAACTAGAGTGTATCAACTGTTTAGAGTGTGTTGATGCATGTACAACTGTTATGGGTAAACTTGGAAAAGAGAGTTTAGTTCAATGGTCAAGTACAAATGAAGTAGTAAATGGTAAAAAAACAAAACTACTTAGAGGAAAGACTATCATGTATATGGTTGCACTTCTTGGTATTATTGGTATGCTATTTGTAATGGGTGGTACAAAAGAGTATATGCTTTTAAATGTAAATAAAACTACACAGCTATATAAAGTAAAAGCTGATAAGGAAGTTGTAAATAACTATGTACTTTTATTCCAAAATACTCAAAAGAAAACATATACTTATACTGTTGAGATTGTAGGTAAATATGCAGATAAAATTAAAATCAAAAGATTTACTAATTTTAAACTAAGTCATGGAAAAATGGCTAAAAAAGTTATTCAACTTTCTACAAAAGATATGTTGGTGAATGATTCTACAAAAGATACACCAATAACTTTAACACTTAAAGCATATGCTTTAGAGAATCCAAAAGAGATAGTTGTGTTAAGAAAAGCTGTATTTATTTTCCCAAGAGCAGATAAATTAAAATAATTTTCTTAAAGAAAAGATTTAAAACCTAACTCAAAAATAGAGTTAGGTTTTTTTATGTTATAATTATAATAATATAAATAAAAAAGGAATTAGATATGCCATTATTAGATAGTTTTAGAGTAGACCATACAAAAATGAATGCACCAGCAGTTCGAGTTGCAAAACAGATGACTTCAAAAAAAGGTGATATTATCACTGTTTTTGACCTTAGATTTTACAAGCCAAATGTAGATAAAATGGATGGAAAAGGTATCCATACATTAGAGCATCTTTTTGCTGGATTTATTAGAGAACATTTAAATAGTAAAAATGTTGAGATAATAGACTGTTCACCTATGGGTTGTAGAACAGGATTTTATATGTCAGTATTAGGTTCTCCAAAAGAGAAAGCGGTAGCTAAAGCTATGGTTAAATCTATGCATGATGTGCTTAAAGTAAAAAGTGAATCTGATATTCCAGAGTTGAATATATATCAATGTGGAACATATAAGATGCATAGTTTAAAAAATGCTAAAAAGATTGCAAAAGATATTATTAAAAATGGTGTTGGAGTTATGGATAACAAAAAACTATTTTTAAGTGAAAAAAAGATGAAAAAGTTAGGAATCTAACAATATGAATAAAGAGCAAGAGGAGTTCTCTTCTCTTTTTCAATTAACTCCTAGTATCTCTATACTTGGTTTAAATATTGATAATCAAGATATCAATACTACTCTAACTCAACTCCTCCAACCATATGATGGAATTTTAACAACTATAAAATCTAACAATCTAAACGAGATAAGAGTAAAAGCAAAAAGATCATCGTATGATTATGCTATTTTATCAAATTCTATTTTGAATTGTGATAATAAAGATATATTAATGAAAATTGTAGCATCAGCTATACGAGATTCTGGATATATTATCATACTTGAAGATAGATCTGAAGATGTAAACTTTATATATGAATTATTAGAAGAGTTTGATTTTGG
>CAZLZQ010000014.1:0-25829 GCA_964564065.1 uncultured Arcobacteraceae bacterium
AATTACACCTATATTATATTTTATACTATAATCTCATCAGAAAAGTTTAGGAATATATAGATACAAACTAATATAATATTTCTTAAAATAAATATTGTTATTGACAATAAAATATTAAAGAAAAGCAACCAAAGAATTATTTGTACAATTTTCTAAACTTATTCTAAATATAGGAGATTTAATATGATAATATGTGGCGTAGAATTAAAAGCAAATAATGCAATATTTTCTGTAATAAATATTGCAAATGATAAAATAGATTATATGAATGTAAAACCAGCAAAGATAATTTTAGACAATAACGAAAATAAACAATCGATAATAGCATTTCAAAATAATATAAATAATTTTATAAAAGATAATAATATAGAAAAGATAGTTATAAAAAAGAGAGCTACCAAAGGTACCTTTGCAGGTGGTGCAGTCACTTTTAAAATGGAAGCAATAATACAGTTAAATATAAATTGTGAAGTTCTTTTTATATCTTCTGCTACAATTTCAAAATTTACTAAAAAAAATACTATTCCATTTCCACATAATTTACTTAAATATCA
Source organism: uncultured Arcobacteraceae bacterium (assembly GCA_964564065.1). Classification (GTDB taxonomy): domain Bacteria; phylum Campylobacterota; class Campylobacteria; order Campylobacterales; family Arcobacteraceae; genus JAIOSF01. The sequence goes on from CAZLZQ010000014.1 coordinate 555, forward strand.
AGAACAATCATACTTAGCTGCTTTATCATATGTAAAACTTTAAAATAAATAAAACTTAGACATAAAAAAAGAGATAGAAAAAATCTATCTCTTTTTTATAGAATAGTATAAAATTATACTATTGTAACGTTCTCAGCTTGAGGACCTTTTTGACCTTCACCAACTTCAAAAGTTACTTCTTGACCTTCTTCTAAAGAAACTCTTCCATAACCTGTATTGTTAATTTGTCTAAAGTGTACGAATACATCTTTTCCACCATTTGATTGTTCGATGAAACCATAACCTTTTTCACTATTGAACCATTTTACTTTTCCGTTTATTGTATCTGCCATTGCATCTTCCTTATTTTGTTTGTTTATACACCTAATTTGTCAGGTGGTCGAAAATATAAAGTAACCTATCTTTTGAAATTTAATATTGTTATAATTAACAACTTAAACTCAATATTAATATCACACTCATCTTTCTTGTATTATATTAACTAAAATTATATTTTATACATATTAAATATAATAAAAATTTAAGTTTTATTACAAATATACCCATTTTTATACATAATTAGCTTTTAAATAGATATAAAAATATTTTATTTCTATATTGCCTCTTCATCCTCTTCACCAGTTCTTATTCTAATAATTTTTTCAATATCAGAAACAAAAATCTTTCCATCTCCAATTTTACCAGTTTTTGCAGCATCAACTATTAGTTTTACAACATTATCTACATCTTCACCAGCAACAATAAGATCTAGTTTAATTTTTGGTAAAAAATCTACTACATATTCAGCACCTCTATAAAGTTCTGAATGACCTTGTTGTCTTCCATATCCTTTTACATCAGATACTGTCATGCCAGTAATACCTGCTTCTGTTAAAGCATCTTTTACATCTTCTAGTTTAAATGGCTTAATAACCGCTTCTACTCTTTTCATATTTTTTCCTTTTTGTTGATTTTTTAAAATGCTCTTTTAAACTCTGGATATGCCTCAAGCCCACATTCGTTTACATCAAGACCTTCCATCTGAACATCATCATCTGCTTTTAATGGAATTATTTTATTGATAAGAAATAATACAATATAACTACTTACAAAAGCAAATATAGCTACTATTATTATACCTTTTAATTGATCTAAAAACAATTTATCTGTAAATATTCCGACAGCTAATGTACCCCAAATACCATTTACAAGGTGAACAGATAATGCACCTACGGGATCATCAAATTTAAGCTTATCGAAAAATGGTACTGCAAACACTACTAGTATACCACCAATTGCACCTATTAATATTGGTTGGTAGATATTATATAAGTCTGGTCCTGCAGTAATAGCCACAAGTCCACCTAATGCTCCATTTAATATCATAGTTATATCTAGTTTTTTATATTTTAATTGCATAAATATACCAACAATGATTGCACCTGCTAAACCTGCTGTGTTAGTATTTAAAATTGTTAAGGCAACTGCATCTGCATTTTCTTTTGAAGCGATACTGCCTACAGATCCACCATTGAATCCAAACCAACCAATCCATAATAAAAATGCACCAAGAGTAACTAGAGGGATATTTGAAGCTGGTATTACTCTTACTGCTCCTGTCTTTGTGTATCTACCTTTTCTATTTCCAATGATTAAAATTGCAGCTAATAATGTCCAACCACCTGTAGAATGAATAACAGTAGAACCTGCTAAATCATACATATTTAAGTCAAGAAAAGTACCATATAACATATCAGAACCCCATGCCCAATTTACAACTGTGGGGTATATAAAACCACCCATAATAACTGCAAAAATAGCTAAAGGTATAATTTTGGCTCGTTCACTTACTCCACCACTCATAATATTGATAACTTTACCTACAAATGCCATCTGAAATAGAAAAGCAGCCCATTGACTCATACCATCTGATCCGAAACTGCCAAATGCTATAGAATATCCTATAAGCAAAAAAGCCATAGATGCAACTGCATATATCATAGTATTCATCATCAATACTGCTGTTACATTTTTTGTTCGTACAAGTCCAGCTTCAAACATAGCAAAACCTGGAACCATAAATATAATCAAAACAAAAGCAAAAAGTGTGAAAAATGTATCAATAACATAAGAAATTTCTGGTGTCATATCTTCTCTCCTAAAATAAAGTATACTACTTTAGCATAATTCAAAAGAGAAGAAGATGGAATAGTTGTATATTTTATATACAGTTAGGGTATGATTGGTAACTCTAGTTTTAGCCTATTATGATTAATAAATATATTTGCATTTGCATTTATAGCTTTATTTTCAAGGCTATTATCAATTTCAACTTTTCTATTTGATATAAATTCTAATGCTACTATTTTATATTTATTGTTATCTATAATCTCATATTCACCAATTTTTATCTGTACTTGTAGTGATATTTTATCATCTTGAGCAAAATATAAAAAGCACTCATTTAAACATAATAAAAAGTTATTTATATTTATTCTCATTTCAGGAATTGAAATATCATAAAGTTCATCAATTCTTAAAGAGGAACTTAATAGCGTACTATTTTTTGATAAGTCTATTAAGCTAAATATATTTACAAGTTTAAGTTTTTCATTATTAATAGTATTAACTTTATTTGAAACAACTTTATATAACCTCAAAGCGATCTCATCTTCACTTAAATATCCAACAAGTATTGCATAATATGATTGTTTATTATACTTTAATGCTATATATTTTTGATTGAAACCAAAGTTTGCACTTGCATTTGAAACTGCAAGCTGAAATAACTCTTTTATAGATACAAAGTTAAGTAAAAATTCTGCTTCTTTATTGTAACTTTTAACTTTACCATTTGCATCAAAAAGTAAATATGGATTTAAATCATACTCAATTAACTCTTCATAAAAATTTTGACTATCCATTTTATATCCCTTGTGTAGTACTAGAAGTTTCTTTAAAATATTGTTCCAATTTTTTTCTTAGTGTGATTCGGTTTAGATTCAATTTTGTTGCCATTTTTAACTGTGATTTATATTTTATTTTTGCTGCATTTAATAGTGCTATTTCAAAATATTTTAAAAGATCACGATAATCTTTATCTTCATCAAATTTTTTTGAGATAAAGTACTCTAAACTCTCCATCATATCTTCATCACTTAATGCTCTCATAGAAACAGTTTTATAGATAGATTTTCTTAAAGTATTTCCATTTAAAGATAAATCTAATTCAACATCATTTATGTCAATATTTGTATTGTAAATATTATTTGCCTCATGTAGATATATTTTTTTTAACTCTTCCAAGTCTTCTACTCTTTTTGATAATGGCGGTATATCTATTTTAATAGCAAATTGGGATTCAACATCTGTTAAATTACGATTTGAAGTAGCAACTATTTTTAATCCATTTAGATATGTTAAAAACTCTTTTTTATTTAATACATTATCAATATTTAAAATTATCAACTCTTTATATTCATCAATATTGAACTTATCATTTATAAAGGTTTCTTCCAGAACTTTAGCCTCAAAATATGTAGCATCTGGTAATATATTTTGAGCTAATAGTTTTTTACCAACACCAACTTCACCTATTATCAAAACATTGACAGGTAAACTTGATGACATTTGAGCAATATTTAATATTTTTTTTGAGGCTTCTGATTGTGCAATAAATTTTTTCATAACTTCATTTTAGCAGTTTTTATTTGTATTAAAATTAATGTTTATTTCTCTTAAGTCAAATTTCCAAATTTTAAGTGTAAAATTACTCTTTAAAGGAATTTTATATGACAATTACAAAATATGATGCAAGTGGAAATAACTTTGTTATTTTTCATACAAATACTAAAAAAGACTATAGTCAATTAGCAGTAGATTTATGTAAAAAAGAGGGTGTAGATGGTCTTATAGTTTTAGTGCCACATCTTGTTTATGATTTTGAATGGTTATTTTATAATAACGATGGAAGTACAGCTTCTATGTGTGGAAATGGTACAAGAGCTGTAGCACACTATGCTTTTACAAATAAAATTGCAAGTAGCTACATGAAGTTTCTAACTGGAGCAGGTGTAATAAGTTGTAAAGTTGATGATGATATTGTTGAAACAACTATGACTCAACCAAAAGAGTTAAAAGAGCCATTTGAAGAAAATGGCTTAACTTGGTGGCATGTAGATACTGGTGTTCCTCACTTAGTAGCTATTGTTGATGATTTAGATAAATTTAACTTAGAATTATGCTCTAAAATGAGATATGAACATAATGCAAATGTCAATTTTTGTAAAATAGAAGATGGAAAATTATTTGTAAGAACCTTTGAAAGAGGTGTAGAAAATGAAACTTTAGCATGTGGTACAGGAATGACTGCATGTTTTTTAAGAGCATTTAACTTAAATTTAATTGATAGTTGTATTGATATTTATCCTAAAAGTAAAGAAAAACTTACTATAAGAAAAGATGAAAAAGGAAATATTTATTTTAAAGGTAAAGTAACAAATGAATACTCAAAGAAGATTGATGAGTAGTCTATTTAAAACTTTTATTTTAACTTTTATTTTAATATCATTTATAGGATGTTCTTCAGAAAAAGTTGACTTAATAAAAGAAGATTTTTTAAATACTAAAATTGGTACAATTCAAAATCAAAAATTGAAGCAAAAGCCTAAAGTAAAAAAAATAATAAAGATAATAAAAAAAGAGCTTCCAAAAAAAGTAATAAAAAAAGTAAAAAAGAGAAAAGTACCATCTATAAGTGTTAAACAAAAGAAACAACACTTTAAAGATATTTTAGTTCCTATTGTTACTAGTGTTTATATAAAATTAAATACACAATATGAAGATGTAAAAAGAGATTTAAATACAAGTGTTAACGGTGAATTTATCATTAAACTAAAAAAAACATATAGAGTAAAATCAGATAAAGCATTACTTGAAGCTTTAAAACCTCATCCAATAAGTATTGCATTAGCTCAAGGTGCGATTGAAAGTGCTTGGCTTACATCAAGATTTACAAAACAAGCAAATAATATCTTTGGAGTTTGGTCTTTTAAAAGTGATGAACCAAGAATTGCAGCTTCAGGCCTTAGAGGTGATAAAATCATATACTTACGAAAATATAAAACTTTAAAAGATTCTGTTGAACACTATTATTATAATTTGGCTATAAATAAATCATATAAAAAATTTAGAGAACAAAGAGTCTTAACTAATGATCCATATATTATAGTGGAACAACTACAATCATACTCAGAAAAAGGTGAAGCCTATACAGAGATGTTAAAAAGTGTTATAAGATATAATAAATTTGACAAGTATGATATAAAATGAAGATTTTAGTAAGTGCACTTGAAACATCTTCAAATATCCACCTAAAAGCTCTAAAAAAACATCTTAATGATGATGTAGAGTTTATAGGTATATTTGACAAATCACTTGGTCATCCGAATTATGATATAAGCTCTTTAGCTGTTATGGGTTTTGTTGATGCACTTAAAAAACTTCCATTTTTCTTCAAACTCAATAATAAGATGTTAGAGTTAGCAAAAGATGCAGATAAAATTTTACTTATGGATTCCTCAGGGTTCAATCTACCTTTAGCAAAAAAAATAAAGAAAAAATATCCACAAAAAGAGATCATATATTATATACTTCCACAAGCTTGGGCATGGAAAAAAAAGAGAATACCTATTATAGAAAATAATTGTGATACTTTATGTTCCATTTTACCATTTGAAAAAGATTTTTATAGTAAAAAAGCCAAAATCACTTATGTAGGGCATCCTTTATTAGATGAGATAAAACATTTTAAAACTACTATTACAGATAAAAATAAAATTGCATTTATGCCAGGAAGTAGAAGTGGTGAGATAAAAAAACTTATGCCTATATATATGGAGTTATCAAATAAAATTAACAAAGATTCAACAAAAGAGTTAATACTTATAATACCTAGTCATTTTACACAAGAATATATTGATAAAACTTATGGAGATATATCAAATTTCACTATCTCTACTAATGCTCATAAAACTTTACAAGATGTTGATTTTGCTTTTATATGTAGTGGAACAGCAACTCTTGAAGCATCACTTATAGGTACCCCATTTACATTAAGTTATATTGCTAAATCATTAGATTATTTTATCGCTAAAAATTTAGTAAAAATAAAATATATAGGATTAGCCAATATTTTCTTTGATAAAATGGGGCAAAATCCTATACATAAAGAGTTTATTCAAGAAGATGTAACTGCAGAAAATTTATTAGAAGAGTATAAAAACATGGATAGAGATAAGTTTTTATCTAATTCCAATATATTAAGAGAATATCTTAAATTTGGTAGTTCTTTAAATGTTGCTAATATTATTGAATCTAAAAAGATATCTAAATGAGAAGACTCCCTGCACAATGGGAAGAACAAGAGTTTATACAACTTGTTTTTCCACATAAAGATACTGATTGGAATGAATATTTTGATGAAGCTATAAATACTTTTGTACATATTGCAAAGATTATTGCATCATACCAAAAATGTTTAATAGTTGCGAAAGAGTTAGCATACGTAAAATCATTATTTACTAATCCTAAGATAAAACGAAATCTAATATTTACTAGAATAGATAGTAATGATACTTGGTCAAGAGATTTTGGTGGTATCACGGTATCTAAAAATGGAACTATGACTATTCTTGATTTTAAATTTAATGCTTGGGGTAAAAAGTTTCCTTACAAACTAGATAATCAAATCACTCAACAACTTAAATTTAAAGGATTATTAAAACAGTATAAACATGAAAGCATAGCTTTTGTTTTAGAGGGTGGATCTATAGATAGCGATGGCGATGGAACTATTCTGACAACAACAAAATGTCTTATGGAAAAAAATAGAAATCCTAACTTAACAAAATATAGTATAGAGAAACAACTTATTGATTCACTTGGGGCTAAAAGAATTTTATGGTTAAATCATGGTGCTTTAATAGGGGATGATACAGATTCTCATATTGATACTCTAGCTAGATTTGTAGATAAGAATACTATTGTTTATCAATCATCTGATGATAAAAATGATGAAAACTATCAAGAGTTAAAAAATATGGAAGATGAACTAAAAACATTTAAAACCTTAGAAGGTTTACCGTATAAACTTATAGCCCTTCCTTATATAAAACCAAGATATTATCAAGATGAAAGGTTACCTGCAACATATGTAAACTTTTTAATCATAAATGGAGCAGTATTAATACCTACATATAATGATAAAAATGATAATAAAGTATTAAATATATTTAAAAAGATATTTCCAAAAAGAGATATTGTAGGCTGTGATTGCACTACGCTTATTAAACAGCATGGTTCTCTTCACTGTGTAACTATGCAGTATCCAAAAGTTTAAATTATTTTGTAAGTTTAAAAAATAGTTTTAAGGAGTGCTTCTCTTTATAAGATATTTTATATGATATCTTTTTTAAGTATTCTTGTATCTGCTTTGTTGAAAGTTTTGTTTTGTTGGAATATTGTTTTAAAATATATTGTGGAATTTTTACATTTGTATTTAAAAAACTTTTAGATAAGTTTTTTAAATACTTTTCCTCTTTATTAAAACATAATCTTGCAAATACAAAAGGTAATTTATACTTTTTATTCCATGCTTGAGCTAAATCAATGAAACTTTCATCACCACTATTATGATAATAATGTAAAGCTTTATCACCAATTAAAACCTCGCCTTTTATATCTAATATAATAGCTAAAGCATTTGATGTATCAGATTGTTGATCTTTTTTAAATTCACCTTTTATTGATAAAACTGACAATACATCTTTTTGGGCAACTATCCCTAAATCTAAACATTTACATCTTTTAGATTTAATTGAAGATATGAAAGCTGCATCTATTGATCGTTTTTTAAATTGTTGGTTTATAAGAGATGGATATGATTTTTTATAGTTTATAATTTGTTTTATTTGAGAAGATCTTATATTTTTCTTAATAAATATATAAAATGGTAACAGATTTATAAAATCAATTTTTCCAAATATCATAAACTATTTCATCCTTATAATTTTTAGATATAATAGCCAAGATATAATAATAAAAGGGTTAATATGGTTACAGTAGAATTCTTAGGTCCTATAGGAAAAGAACCATTAAAATTAGATATTTCAAACTTAAATCAACTAAGTGATATATTAAAAAATGATAGCAGTTTATCATCATGGTTAGAAAATAGTGCAGTTGCTGTAAACGATATGCTAATTCAAGATAAAAACTTAGAACTTAAAAATGGTGATAAAATATCACTTTTACCACCAGTATGTGGTGGATGATAGATGGATAACTTACAACTATTTGAGGGATCACTTCCAGTTGAGCAGATAACAAATCAGTGGTATAGTGAGTTTAAAAACTCTAACTATGGCGCAATAATAACTTTTGTCGGTGTAGTAAGAGATGAAGATGGTATCGATGGACTTAGCTTTGATATTTATGAGCCTATTTTAAACTCTTGGTTTAAAAAATGGGAAAGTAAAGCTAAAAGTAGAGGAGCAATGGTTCTTATGGCACATAGTAAAGGTGATGTTTGGAACCATACTAGCTCTTATATTGCAGGAGTTTGTAGTCCAAAAAGAAGAGTTGCTCTAGAACTTATTGATGAATTTGTTGAAGATTTTAAAGCTAGTGCTCCAATATGGAAATATGATATTAAAAATAAAAAAAGAGAATATGCTTTGGATAGAAGTACACCTATTAAAGGTGCGGGATTATTAAATTAGATGAAAAATATATTAATTGTAGATGATAGTAAGACTATATGTAAAACGTTAGAAAAACTTATAAAAGATGAGTTAGGGTACAACCCAATTATTGCTCATAGCAAAGCAGAATGTGAAGTTGTGTTAAGAAAATATAATAATAACTTTGCAGTAGCATTACTTGATCTTGGTTTACCAGATGCTCCAAATGGTGAGGTTGTAGACTTTGTAGCAAAGTTAAATATACCTTCAGTTGTACTTACAGGTTCTACTGATAAAGAGGATACATTTAGAGATAAAGATATTGTTGATTATGTTATAAAAGATGGAAGATTTTCTTTTGAATATATACTAAATCTTGTAAAAAGAATTGTAGTAAATCATCATCTAAAAGTTATCATTGCCAACTCTTCAAAAGAATCTGCTCAACATACAATAGAACTTTTAAAAAGATATCAACTTACTTGCTTTTATGCTCAAGATGGTAGAGAAGCTTTAGATATTTTATCTAGAGAAAAAGATATTAAGATTATTTTTACAGACTATAATATGCCAAATCTAGATGGATTAGAGCTTACTAAGCATGTTAGAAGATTATATTCAAAAGATGAATTATCAATTATCACTATTACAGGAAGTCAAGAGCATAAAAAAGTTGCTAAGTTTTTAAAATATGGAGCAAATGACTTTTTATATAAAGGATTTAGTGATGAGGAGTTTTATGCAAGATTAAATTCAGATCTTGAGATGCTAGAACTTTTTGCAGATATAAAATATAAAGCAAATCGAGATTATCTTACTAATATGTATAATAGAAGATACTTTTTTGATGAGGGGCAACTTTTATACAAAAAAAGTGTTAAACAGAATAAAGATATTTGTGTAGCGATGATCGATATAGATAAGTTTAAAAATATCAATGATACTTATGGTCATGATATTGGAGATATTGCTATAAAAGAGATTGCTCTTGTAGTTGATAAATATTTTGATGAAAATAGTATTATTTCAAGATTTGGTGGGGAAGAGTTTTGTATTCTTGTGGTTGATGAAACTGAAGAGGAATTTGTGAATACATTAGAAGCGATAAGAGCTGAGTTTGAAATAAATGTAATCCACACAAATAAAGGTGATATTCAATATACGGTTTCTATTGGGTATAGTTTCAACCATGGAGATAGTTTAGATGATATGGTAAATAATTCTGATGCAGGACTTTATATAGCAAAAAATAGTGGAAGAAACCAGGTTAGAAAATCAAATTGAGAGTAGATCTTCATAATCATACTACACTTTGTAATCATGCTACAGGAACTACACAAGAGTATATAGAAAAAGCAATTGAGTTAAAAATAGATATTTATGGTTTCAGTGAGCATGCTCCTATGAAAAACTTTGAAGATGGATATAGATTAACTATTGATAAAAAAGATTTTTATGAAAATAAAATTAAATCTTTACAAGAAAAATATAAAAATGATATTGATATTTTACTTGGATATGAAGTTGATTTTATAAAAGGAGATTACCTTTTAGATAGTATAAAAGATGCTAATGTAGATTATCTAATAGGTTCTGTACATTATCTAAATAGATGGGGATTTGATAATCCTGAATTTATAAAAGAGTATCAAAATAGAGATATTGATAAGATATGGGAAGAGTATTTTGAAGCTGTTAAAGCAATGGTAAATACAGGTTCTTTTAATATTGTTGGACATCTTGACTTAATAAAAGTATTTAATTTTTTACCAAAAAAAGATATAAAATCTATAGCTTATAATACTCTAAAAACTATCAAAAAATCAGGAATGACAATAGAGATAAATCAAGCAGGATTTAGAAAACCGGTCAAAGAACAATATCCATCGATTCCACTTTTAGAATTAGCTTTTGAACTAGATATACCTATCACTTTTAGTTCAGATGCCCATAGTATAGAACAAGTTGGATATAAATATAACGATGTAGTATCTATTGCAAAAAATATTGGATACTCAAAGTGTAATTATTTTAAAAATAAAGATAAAATAACTGTAGATATTTAAAGATAATCTACTTTTAGTTATCTTTAAATATTTTTATATTTATGGAACTATTGTAGTTAAATTTAAACTTGTCCAACTATTCATACCACCTCTATACCATAGAAGTTTTTCTTTTGGATAACCAATTTTTAAAAGATTTTGAATAGCCCATACTGATTGAGGGCACCATGTACCATTACAAAATAAAAGCATAGTTTTAGCTCCACTAAAATCATACACACCATCTTCAAATTCTACACCTGCAGTATCTAGTACTATCTCAAAATCTGCATTTTTAGGATCAAAACTTTTAAAAGGCATATTTATAGATGAAGGAATTGTTCTTTTTTCATACCAGGCTACCATTCTAGCATCAACTAAAAGTAAACTATCATCTGACTGTGCTTTCTTCATAAAATTTATCACTTCAAGTTCACCATAAGTTTCAATACCATCAGCTATTTTTATAGGTGATATTAATCCTACTGTTGTAACATAAGTTTTTTTACACTCTTTTGGAACATCGGCTCTTGCATAATCTCCACCCCAAATAACATCAGGATCCATACCATTTACATTTTTACATTTATCATTATGTATTCGTTTAATAGCTATCTTTTTTTCATTACCACTTTCATCTTCATAACTTATTGTTACACCATCTTTTTTCAAACCTAAATTATTTGCTAATAAACTACTTATACTTATAGTAAATATAAGGGCTACTTTTGTAAAAATATTTTTCATTTTTTACTCCTTTTTTATGAAATAGTATAACTAAAAATTATATGATTTACTCTTAAATCATTAGTAAAGAAATTATAGTTATAATGTAAGTATGTATAAAAATGTATTCGATAAAGAGTTTGCCTCAAATATTATATATAATGCTTATCTATTTTATGGACAAAGTGATTATTTAGTTCAAGACTATAGTGATATGGTTTCAAAAAAACTAGCTAATGGTGATGATATATATAAAGTATATTTTGATGAGTACAATTTTAAAGATTGTTTTAACTATCTATCACAATCTTCACTATTTTCTTCAAACAATATACTACTTATTAAGACAACAAAAAAAATACCAAAAAAAGAGTTAGATGAGCTTATCTCTATATGTAAAACAAATCCTGATAGTTTTGTAATATTTAGTTGTATTGGTGAAACTGATTTTAAAACTATGGCTAAAAGTTTTACAAAAAAAAGTTCAAGTGTGGAGGTTAGATTTTTTACCCCATCTGATCAAGATGCATTACAAATATTAAATAAAGAGGTGCAAAAAAGAGGTTTAAATTGTGGATTTGGAGAGCTACAATATCTCTATAATATGCATCAAAAAGATTTAAGTTTATGTGTAAATGATTTAAATAAATTATCTATTTTAGAAGAGCCAATAACAATAAATGTTTTAAATGCACAATGCTTTGGTATGGGGGCTGTTAATATTGATGACTTTTTTAAAAAACTATTTACTGGTAAAACTATAAATAGAGATCTTTATATGCTCTTAGAAGAGGGGATGAATGAGATAAATCTAATCAACCAAACAACAACATTCATACAGCAACTATTTAATATAAATAGTTATTTAAAAATTTATGGTCAATTAAATGTGATAGAGATTTGGGGATATAAGTTACCACAAAATATTGCAAATGAGAGAGCATCTATTGCTATGAGATTTAAAACTGAAGACTTTTCAGATATGTTAAATTTCTTCTCTACACTAGAATTAGAACTAAAAACTAAAAATACTTTAGATGTAAATAGTTACACTCAAGCACAGTTTAGAAACTTTTCAGCTACATTAAGATAAAATGGCCGTTCAAAGTGGACTTATGTGAAAACATTTGACCCTTAACCTTGCTGATTTATTTAGATAAATCGGCTTAAAACCAAAAGGAGAAAATAAAATGGCTAGAATTAGACATTACGAAACTATGTTTATAGTTAAACCAACACTTACAGACGAAGAGACTCAAGCACAAATTGCTTTAGTTAAATCAAATATTGAAAAAAATGGTGGAGAAGTTGTTGTTTGTGACGATATGGGAACAAGACAATTAGCTTACGAAATTCAAAAAAATAAAAGAGGTTACTACTATGTAATCTATTTTAAAGCACCATCAGAGTCTATTAAAGAGCTTGAAAGAAATTACAGAGTAAATGAAGATATCATTAGATTTATTTTTATAAAATCTGAAAGTAAAACAGAGATCAAACAATGGACTGCAATGACAGAAGAAGCTGCTAAAAAAGCTGCTAAATAGTCATAGTTCAAAATAACTATATTATAAAGAGGAAAGGAATTTTTTATGTACAATAAAGTGATAATGATAGGAAACCTTACAAGAGATATTGAATTAAAATATCTTCCAAGTGGTAGTGCCATTGCAAATGGTGCAATTGCAACTAGTCACAAATATAAAATGCAATCTGGTGAACAAAAAGAAGAAGTTTGTTTTCTTGATTTTTCTGTATTTGGTAAGCAAGGTGAAGTATTAAATCAATATGTACGAAAAGGTTCTAAAGTTATGCTTGAGGGTAGATTGATTTTTGAACAATGGAATGATCAAGCTTCAGGAGCTAAAAGAAGTAGACATACTCTAAGAGTAGAGAACTTTAAGTTTTTAGATTCTAAAGCAGATTCTATGGGTGGAGGTCAAGGACAAGGTGGATATAATGCACCTCAACAGCAACAACCATCATATAATCAACCAGCACAGCAACAATATAACCAACAACCTCAACAAAATAGTTATAACCAACAACAAGGTGGTATGCAACAGCAAGCTCCTCAAAATAATTATGAGCAACATAGAGCACCTGTAGAAAACATACCTACAATTGATATAGACAACGACGAAATACCGTTTTAGACTATAAAAATATAAAAGGAAACATCATGGCTGAAAGAAGAAAATTCGCAAAAAAATATTGTAAATATAGTGCAATGAAATTAGAAAATATAGATTATAAAAATGGAGAATTATTAAAAATCTCTATGTCTGAAAGAGGTAAAATTATGCCTAGAAGACTTACTGGAACATCTAAAAGATTTCAAGAACAAGTTGAAAATGCTATTAAAAGAGCAAGACATATGGCACTTGTACCATATATTGTAAATACTCACGATTTAACAGATTCTGCATACGCAAGAAGATAGTTAACTCTTTTGAGATACATTAAAGGTAGATTTCTTTATGAGATCTACCTTTTTTAATTTATAACACTACTAAGTTCCCAAATAGGTAGCATCACTGCTAAAATTAACCATAACACTACAAGAGATATTATAAAAATAATCACAGGTTCAACTATACTTGAAAAGTTTTTTATATTTTTTAAAAAGCTCTCTTTATGATAAGAGGTAATATCTTTTAAAACTTCATCATAATTATTAGTTTGCTCTGCAACATAAAGTAATCTAACTGTCAAATCATCAAATAGTTCACTTTGTTCAAATGCTTTTGCTATAGAGTTACCATTTTTAATCTGCTTTAAAATATCATTAATAATATCTTTTATATAACTATTTTCAATAATAGTTTTACTATGTTCTATAGCTGTTTGAAGTTGATATCTTGATTTTACTATTATTGATATTGATAAAAAAAGTCTAAAAAATAAATAGTTTTTTATCAGTTTACTTAATATTGGTATTTTTGATACTAAGATTCTATCATAGAATAACTTTTTAGTTTCATACACTTTATAAAGTATAAAAAGAATTGATAAGATCACTAATAAAATAAAAAAAGAATAGTTTGTCACAATATGATCAATATATATTAAAACTTTTGTAGGTTGTGGAAGTTTTCCATCTAGCATTTTAAATATATATTCAAAATTTGGAATAACATAACTAAAAATCATTGCTATTGATATAAATAATGAAAAGATCAATATCATTGGATATCTAATAGTATCTTTAAATTTATTCTTATTTATATTATCTTGAGAAAGTAATTCTACTAGTGAATTTATTGATTCTTTTATATTTCCATTTTCTATACCTAATTTAAGAAATAATATAGATGTACTACCTAAAAAATATTTATATTTATTTAATGCAATATCTATTGGTTTTGCTGTTTTTATTGCTTCATTTATTAATATCAAAATTAGTGTTATATCACTATCTTGTTTACTTTTAAGTAATAGTTCTATTGACTGAGTTAATGTAAGATTTGAATTTAACATCAAACTTAATTGACTAAAAAGTTCTAAAACCAATTTTTGTTTATTTTTAAATAAAGTGATATTTTTAAAATTATTATTTTTCTCTTTTATATTAATAATATTCGTTGGATAATCTTTATCTTTTTTTAGTTGTTCTTTATCAATAGCTTTAATTGTTATACTTTTTAATCTATTTGCTTCTTGAAAAGTTATATTAAAGTTTGTTATAACATTCTCCTAAAGAAGTAATTCCATCTTTTACAAGTTTCATTGCATTTTCTTCTAATAATTTAAAATCAAATTCCTTTGCATGGCTTAAAATATCAATCATTGAATCACCCTTTGTAATCATCTGAGATAAAGAATCATTTAATTTAAGTGTTTCACTTATTACAACTCGTGAACTATATCCTGTTAAGTTACACTTTGTACAACCAACTGGCTCATAATAGTGTAGTTCATTATTTGTTACTTTACAATGTTTACATAATACTCTTATAAGTCTTTGAGATAAAACCATCTTTAGAGTTGATGCTATTAGATATCTTTGTGCTCCCATATCAAGCAACCTAGTGATTGTTTCTAAAGCACTATTAGTATGTAAAGTTGCTATTACTAAATGTCCTGTTAAAGATGCTTGTATTGCCATTTGTAAAGATTCTATATCTCTTATTTCACCTATCATAATAATATCTGGATCTTGTCTTAAAATATTTTTTAATACTGTTTTATAATCTAAATTAATTTCACTATTTATATTTACTTGATTTATCCCATCAAGTTTATATTCTACTGGATCTTCTATAGTTATAATTTTTTTCTCTTTTGAATTCAAAAAGTTTAATATAGAATATAATGTAGTAGTTTTACCACTTCCTGTTGGCCCTGTAATTAGAATCATACCCGAAGATAAACTAATTGCACTTTTTATAATATTTAATGTATCTTTATCAAAACCAATATCATCTATACTTTTTTGTATATTTTGATTATCTAGAATTCTAATAACAATAGATTCTCCATAAATTGTTGGTAGTGTAGATACTCTAAAATCAAAAATATTATTATCTACTTTTCTACTAAATCTCCCATCTAAAGGTAATCTTTTTTGAGATATATCTAATGATGCAAGAAATTTTATAATAGAACTTAATATGGGATATAAATTAATTGAAAAACGAAAAAACTGATTTAATACACCATCAATTCGTACTCTAATAATAACACTTTGATCTAATGTTTCAATATGTATATCACTTACCTCATTTTTAATGCAAAATGTAAATAATTCATCAATAAACTCAAGTATATATGAGTTATTACTATCTACTAAAGATACATTTATAGAATATATAGCAAGTTTATATAATTTTATTTTTAATGTAAGATATTGCCACTCTAACTCCAAATATTTATGTTCTGTTTCTATTAACTTAATAGGTTGACCTAGTAAATTTGATATATGTTGAGAGTCAATAGAAATATTTGAAGTAGCCACATTCAGATATAAAACATCTTTATTTAAAGGTAGTATATTATATTTTTTAAAAATATTATCTTTATTTTTATCATCTACTAATTCATAATCAATATTAAAATCAAGTAAATTATTTACTTTCATGATTTACCCTTAAAATTAATATTTTATTAGTTTTTAGATCTTTTAATTCCACTTTATTTTGACCTATTTTAATAATTTTATAATTCTTTATTTTATCATATAGTTTATACCATTTTTGATTTATTAGTACATTTGTATCTATTATTGCATTTAGTTTTAATTTTTTATTATCTGAAGTATCAACTATTTTATTCTTATAACGCTTTATATTTACAAATGGATTTACTATATTTTCTAATTTATATATTTTTTTATCACTATTGTAAAAATATTTTGTATCTAAAGTAATATCACTATACAGTATATCCTTATCATATTTAAAAGATAGAGAATCTAAAATAAAATGTGTTTTTATAAAATTTATATAATTTATAGTATCTATAAACTTACCTTTTATATTTAAGCTTATTTTATTCTTTTGATTTTTTGAAGATACTATAAATATATTATAATTATTACTTTTATCAATAAGTAACTTAAGTAATATTAAATTATTTTTTATTGTAATTTTAGATTTCAATATTTTTATATCTTTAAATATAACTTCATTCTTTGAAATACTTTTATCTATATCTTTTTTTATAATATTGTCAGGAATATAGTAATAAATTAAACCATAAAAAAATATAACTAAAAAATAAACTTCTACTTTCTGAAAAAAATTAAGTTTTACAAAAATATCTTTTAACACTATTTTATTCCAATTTCTAAAATCATATTATATTTATTTTTATCTTCTAAATATTCTAACTTTTTAACAGTTGCATCTTCATATACAGTTAAAAAATCAAAAAGATTCTTTTTATTTTGATGCATAATTGATATATAAAGCTTATAATTTTTATAGTTAAAATTTAAAATAGTAATCTTATATAATTTTATATATTTAAATAACTCTATTGTTTTATCAAACACTTTTGTATCATATTTAGAATACTTTTGTTTCATCGATAAATATTGTTTCTCTATAAGTGTTTGATTTTTTGATACAACATTATTGTCATTTGTAGCCATAATCTTACTATATGAGAAATATATAAAAATCATACTACAAATTACTATAAATATATTTAGACTCAAAAAACTATTATCTTTTGTAGATAGCTTATAATCAAAATTAGTATTTGCATGATAATTTATAAAATAGTTTGCCCTGATCTGCCTAAATTCCGACTTATTTAAATATATTATATTATCTATATTTATGTTGTATGCTTGAGTTAAATACAATTTTATATCTTCTAATTTTACATTTTCAATTTTCTTAAAGGTTATAAAATTTTGGTCTATATATAATGCAAAAAAGTTATCTAATATAAAAAGATCAATACTATTATTATTCTTTTTAATATCATAAAAACCCATAAGTAAAAATGGTTCAAAAATAAATTTATCTACGTTAAAAGAGTTAAAAACTATTATCTCATATAACATTGATGCCTTTATATAAGTGCAGTAGTAAAAACTATTGCGTGTTAATGTAATATTATTGGAATTTATAGATGTTAGTATAAAGTTATGAAGATTCTTTTTTTCTATTTGCTCAGTTGTTTTAACTGATAATGTCTTAATGTTAGAAGAGTTAACATATCCGACATTATCATCTTTTCTCATTTTTTAGTCGAAGTTATAACCTAACTCACTTAGTGAGTTTTTATTTTTTGTCCAACCTTTTTTAATAGAAACAAAAAGTTCAAGATAAACTTTCTTTTGAGTAAGTCTTTCTATCTTTTTTCTTGCACTATAACCAATTCTTTTAATGGCTACACCACCTTTTCCTATTATCATACCTTTTTGAGTTGATTTTTCTACTACGATTGTAGCTTTTATAACATCTACATTCTCTTTCTCTTCAACTCTATCTATAATAACATCAGTTTCATATGGTATCTCATCACTAATATTATCAAAAACTGATTCTCTAATAAACTCTTTATATAACTCTCTCAAGTGCGAAGTTGTCATAATCTCTGTATCAAAAAGTGGCGGTGAAGAGGGTAGATGCTTAACAATCTCATTTAAAATATCTTTATAATCATGACCTTTTTTTATAGAAACACTCATCAGAGATTCATATTTATCATCATATTTTCTATACTCTTCAATTTTATCTAAAACTTCTGCTTGAGTTACAAAATCTGTCTTAGTAAGAAGTAAAATATGTTTTGTATTTTTTTTATTCTTTGTTAAAAAATCTTCATAATATTTAAGCTGATCAGTAACTGGTGCTAAAAATAAGATAAGATCACAATCCCCAATAGCTTTTAAAGCCTCTTCTAGCATAAACTTATTTATAAGCTTTTCATTTTCATGGATACCTGGAGTATCTACAAATACAATTTGATCATCACCATTCATAACAATAACATTTGATCTTTTTCTTGTAGCATTTGCTTTATGTGAAACCATAGTTATTTTTTCACCAACTAGCCAATTTAAAAGAGAACTTTTACCAGCATTTGGTCTTCCTACAGTTGCTACAAATCCACATTTAGTATCTATCAATTTTCTACCTTTTTATATATTTTATTACTTTATTATACTTAAACTAAAATTAATTGCTTATTATTTGATAATATACTATAATTGCGAAATAATAATATCAAGGTAAAATATGACGAAATATGATGTAATAGTAGTAGGTGGTGGACACGCTGGGATAGAGGCATCTTTAGCATCTGCTAGAATGGGTAAAAAAACATTATTAGTAACCATGTTAGTTGAACAAATTGGAGCAGCAAGTTGCAATCCAGCTATTGGTGGTCTAGCAAAAGGTCACTTAGTACGGGAACTAGATGCTATAGGTGGACAAATGGGACTTTGTACTGATACAACTGGTATACAATTTAGAATACTAAATGGTAGTAAAGGAGCAGCAGTTCAAGGAAGTCGTGCACAAATAGATATGGATGAATATAGAGTCTATATGAGAAATATCTGCTTAAATACTCCAAATTTAGATGTATATCAAGATGAAGTATCATCATTAATTGTTAAAAATGATATTGTTTTAGGTGTAAATACAAAATTAGGTGAAGTTTTTGAATCAAAAAAAGTGATACTTACAACTGGTACCTTTATGAAAGGTCTTATTCATATTGGTGAATCTCAATATCCTGCAGGAAGAGCATGGGAACAACCAGCTACAACAATATCAACACAACTAAAAGAGTTAAACTTAAATGTTGGAAGATTAAAAACAGGAACACCAGCTAGAATAAACTCAAATTCAATTGATTTTTCAGTTATGGAAGCTCATGGGGGAGATGAAAAACCACACCCTTTTAGTTTTAGAACAAATAAAGAAACTTTTAGTCCTACTCAATTACCTTGCTACATAACATATACAAATCTTGATACTCATGATATCATAAGAACAAACTTTGACAGAGCACCACTTTTTACAGGTCAAATAGAGGGAACTGGTCCAAGATATTGTCCAAGTATTGAAGATAAAGTAAATAGATTTGCCGAAAGAGATAGACATCAACTATTTTTAGAACCACAAACATTAAAAGCTGATGAATACTATATAAATGGTTTATCATCCTCTCTACCTTTAGATGTACAAAAACAAAAAATTCACTCTATAAAAGGTTTAGAAAATGCTAAAATCATAAGATATGCATATGCTATTGAGTATGATTATGTAGATCCTACAGAACTACTTCATACTTTAGAAACTAAAAAAATAAAAAATCTTTATCTTGCAGGTCAAATAAATGCAACTACAGGATATGAGGAAGCTGCCGCACAAGGTTTGATGGCAGGGATAAATGCTTCACTTTCTATTGATGAGAAGGAACCATTTATACTACGACGAGATGAAAGTTACATTGGTGTTTTAATAGATGATTTAGTTACAAAAGGGACAAATGAACCTTATAGAATGTTTACTAGCCGTGCTGAATATAGACTTCTTTTAAGAGAAGAATCAGCAGATCTTAGACTAATGGAGTATGGGTATAATTTTGGATTAATTGATGAAGATACATACAAAATTATGAAGCATAAACAAAAAACTTTAGATGATGCAGTTAAATATATGGAAGATATATGGTTCACATCAAAAAAAGAAAATTTAACATTATTAAATGAATTAGGAGAAGATAAAATATCTGATAGAATTCTACTGATTGATTTAGTTGGTAGAAATACAATTACTAAAGAAAAATTTGATGTTTTAGTTCCAAGCTTAAAAAATACACCAGATTATCTGAAAGAGCAGATCATAATTGAGGCTAAATATTATAGATATATTGCAAAGCAGAAAAAGCAAATAGAAAAGATGAAAAAACTTTTAGACCTAAAGATACCAAAAGATTTTATATATGATGAGTTACCTGGATTATCTTCAGAAGTTATAGAAAAACTAAAAAAGTTTAGTCCCCCTACTCTATTTAATGCATCACAAATAAGTGGTGTGACACCTAGTGCCATTGATATTATTCATCTAAATATTGATATGAAAGTGAAGAAAAAATAACTTAATAATAAAAGGTAAATTTACCTTTTATTAACTCATAATACCTTTTATCATAAAAAATACACCAGCGCTTAATGTTGCAGCAGCAGGAACTGTAATAATCCATGCAGCTATAATCTTTTTAACAGCAGCTCTTTTTACATATTTTATTTTTTTAGCTGATTTAAACTCTTTTTTCTCAACTTTTACAAGCTCTTGTTTCTCTTCAATTTTTTTATAAAGTTCAACAATTCTTTCATAGTTTGACTTTGTTTTCTCTTCAATTTTTTCAAGCTTTTTAAACTCTAATTGTAAACTATCTAACTCTTTTTTATCAGCTTTAAATTTTTCCTTAACTGATTCTAAAAACTTGCTCTCTCCTCTATCTAGATATTCTCTTAAAAATCCAACTCCAAATACACCACCAACAGCAATGTGTGTTGATGATACAGGTAGTCCTAGTTGAGAAGCTATAATTACTGTAATAGCAGCTGCCATTGCAATAGAAAAAGCTCTCATTTGATCAAGCTCTGTAATCTCCGAACCAACTGTTCTAATTAATTTTGGACCATATAAAGCAAGACCTACTGCAATTCCAATTGCACCTACAGACATAACCCATAATGGTATCCCTGCTTTTGATGATATCTCTCCACTCATTATTGCATCATTAATAGCAGCTAGTGGTCCAATTGCATTTGCAACATCATTTGCACCATGTGCAAAACTTAACATTGCAGCTGAGATAATTAAAGGTATTGTAAATAAACTATTTACACCTATTCTAGAATTTTCTAATTTTATTGCAGCTTTTGCAATCATTGGTTTTACACTAAAATATACTATAGTTGCAATTACTGTACCAAATGTTAAAGCAGTTGTAAAATCAACTTTTACAATTTTTTTAATACCTTTTAATATTAAATATGTTGAAAATGCCATTGCCATTACCGCTATTAAAAATGGTACAACTTTTTTTGCACTCTCTAACATATTATTGGTATTTACAATCTTTGACTTAATAAGATATAAAAATGATGCAGCAATTACACCACCTAGTACAGGCGATATAACCCAAGATGCCGCAATCTTACCCATAGTTCCCCATGCAACAATTTTAAAACCAGCAGCAGCAATACCAGCTCCCATAACACCACCTACAATAGAGTGTGTTGTTGAAACAGGTGCACCAATATATGTTGCAAAGTTTAACCAAACAGCAGCACTTAAAAGTGCCGCTGTCATTGCCCAGATAAATATCTCAGGATTTGCAATCATTGCAGGATCAATAATTCCTTTCTTAATTGTTTTAACAACCTCTCCACCTGCTATTAATGCACCAGCACCTTCAAAAATTGCAGCTATTACAATAGCCCAAAACATTGTTAAAGCTGCACTACCTACTGCTGGACCAACATTATTTGCAACATCATTTGCTCCAATATTCATAGCCATATATGCACCAAATACTGCACCTATGATTAAAAAAGTATTATTTTGAACTTCTCCATGAGTTAGAGATGTCCATATAAATACAATTGCTATAAATACAAATGCAATAGCTAATCGTGAAAAGCCACCACTTTGTGTTTGAGGAGTTACTTTTTCCATTGTTTTGATAGTTTTAATATCCATTGTTTTAAACCTTTTATAAATTATTCTACATTTTAGTATTTATAATGTTATATGATGCTTTTAAAATCGATTGGTTTTTATGGGAAAGAGATAGTTTATATGTAAAAAGTATATAACTTATTACTAAAGAATTTTAAAATTTATTTAATATCTTTATCAGTTGTACTTTTCTTTTTTAATGAGAAGCCTGAACCCTCTTTTTTCTTTTGTTTTAAATTTAACTCTTTTATATGATCTTTGTAGTTAATACCTTTTTGACTCATAATTGCAAATGATTTTACAATAACAGCAATTGTATTGGGTACTTCACCTTTTTTTTTGTATGATTGAATATTTTTATCACTAACCTTAATAAGGTTAGCAAATTTTGGAAGAGTTATATCAGAATCTAATAGTAATTTTTTAAAATCTACAAATGTCATCCTACAGTTTTTCCTCTATTCTTTTCATTGATTTGAGTTATGATTGCTTGAAGTTCAATTATTTTTGTTTGTAGAGTATGATTTTCTTTAGAAAGATCTTTATTTTTTTGCATCAACTCTGCTTTTTTTGTTTTCTCATCAGTTACTATCATATTTTTTTGTTTAGTAAGAAGAGCAACCTCTTTTTCATAATGAGCAACCTGAGCATTTAAAGATAAAACTTTTTGTTTCTCTTTATTAAGAGCAGATATTATAAATTCTGTATCTTTACTATTTACTGAAGCTTGACTTAACTTAGCATTTTGAGCTTCTAAGATCTTTATCTGTTTTGCAAGTTCAGATTCTTTAGATCGTTGACTCATAATATTTTTTCTAACTCTTTGCATTGTTTGTTGTTTTTCTAACTCATTATCTGTTTGGTCTAAACCTATACAAATATAACCATTATCTTTACCTGTTGAGTTATTTACTGATTGAATAATTGTCATATTCAAGTAAAATATACCTTCTGATTTTGTCTTAAATTTTATCTTACCATTATACGTATCACTATTTTTTACAAGTTTAACAATATCACCATAATTTGTAACTATAGCATCTGGATGTAATAGATCACTAATATTCATATCTAGTAATTCATCTTTAGAATACTCAGAAATATCCGTTAATAGAGAATTTACTTCTATAATTTTACCATCATCATTTATTGTAAATATTGAAGCAATATTATTCATAATATCCATGTATTGAGAGATCTCTTTCTCTCTTTTTTGGACCATTAATTTATTATGTTCAATCATACAAAACTTAGATATATTTTGTAATAATTCCGTCGTATTAATTGGTTTTAAAGCATAATAAGCAATTTTTAGCTTAATCGCTTCCATAAGAAAACTAGATTCTCCATGTGCAGTTGTAAATATTACAGGTATCTCATCATCAATAGTTCTAATCTCTTTAACCATATCAATACCATTTAAATTTGGCATATTAATATCACTAACTATAGCATCGATTTTAGATTTTCTCTCTTGAGTGTAGTATTTAAATTGATTTACACCATCGTTACCATCGTTACATATTATAACTTCACCAAATATCTTTTTAAATATTCCACTAAGAGAACCACGAATACTCTCATCATCTTCAACATACATTATTGTCAGGGTTTTTAAAAATTCTTTATCAAACATTCTATATTATATATTAATATGTATAAAGGTATCATTATTTTTAATTAATCTTAAAATAAATTCATAAACTTTTAAGAAACTTAATTTCAGCTCCTATTAAGCAATACTCTACTATTATTCCGAACTTATTTTTAAGAAAGGATATATTTCAAATGAAATTTACAAAAAGCTTACATCAAGTTGATGTTAAAAAAGACTGGATTGTTATAGATGCTACTGATAAAATCTTCGGTAGACTTATGACAGAAGTTGCAACAATTTTAAGAGGGAAAAATAAACCTTCATTTACACCAAATATCGATTGTGGAGATAATGTAGTTATTATCAATGCTACTAAAGTTAAATTTACAGGTGCTAAACTTGCAGATAAAAAATACTTCACTCACTCAGGTTACTTTGGTTCTACAAAAACTCATAAAATGTCTGATATGTTAGAAAATAGCCCTGAAAAGTTATTTAAACTATCTGCTAGAGGAATGTTACCAAAAACAAAATTAGGTGCTAAACAACTTAAAAACTTAAGAGTTTACGAAGGTGCAGAACACCCTCATACAGCACAAGTACAAGGATAATTAGATGGCAAAAGTATATGCAACAGGAAAAAGAAAAACAGCTATAGCTAAAGTATGGCTAGAAGTTGGAAAAGGTGATATCATTGTAAATGGTCAACCTTTAAATGTATGGCTTGGTGGTCACGAAGCTCTTAAAAAAAGAGTTAGACAACCATTAGAAGTTTCTAAACAATTAGAATCTGTAAATATCGTAGCTAAAACATTAGGTGGTGGATATTCTGCTCAAGCTGATGCTTTAAGACATGGTATATCTAAAGCTTTAGTTGAATATGATGAACAATTCAGAACTATTCTTAAACCTCATGGTTTATTAACTAGAGATGCTAGAATCGTGGAAAGAAAAAAACCAGGAAGAAGAAAAGCGAGAAGATCTCCTCAATTTTCAAAAAGATAATAGATATATTTTATTATTTTATA
>CAZLZQ010000015.1:0-25611 GCA_964564065.1 uncultured Arcobacteraceae bacterium
AGAGTATCAAAAACATTTAAGAGATATGGCATATGTTGAAAATTCACAGGATGATGAATAATCATAAAATTTAGTATATTTTTATATATTTTATATTAAAATCTGATATGAAATATATAATTGTACTAGTGCTTGTTTTTTTTAATGGTTGTATTCAAAAGAATAGTAGTGCAAAAAAAATATTTCAAACTGATGATAGCTCATATCTTCAATCTAATTATGTTAATACAACAAAACTTATATTAAGGTATAAGGTAAAACTAGACAAAAGAAACCCTAATGCTTATAATAAACAATTTAAAAAGCAACTTTTAAAAACGATAAAGTTATCACAAAATAATTTATTTCTATATACAAAAAATCATAAAAAATTAATACATTATGTTGATTATTTTAATTATGCATTTAAAAAAGATCTAAATATAAATAATAGAAATGATTATCTTATACTTGGTTTATATAAATTAATATATGATATATATCTTATGAATAAAGATCATAAATTTACTAGCTATGAATATGATTTAAATAAAATGAAAAAAGGTTATATAAATCTACAAATATTAAGATGGAAAATTAATAATTCAAAAGATCAAAATGGGAAATATCTATTCTATACCTGGCAAAAAAATTGGCAAATTGAATTATTAAATAAATATAATAAGAATAAATATATTGATTATGAAAATATAAAAAATCTAATATACATAAAAAATAAAAAAGAATCAATTTTTGATTCATCTAATGGTTCTTTTAATATGATTTTAAATAAAATTATTTTTAATCTTGAAAATTCAATATCGATATTAGATATGACTTCAGAGGAATTAACAAAAGAGATATTAAAAGGTGCAATGTTTATTTTATAGATATTTATGATAAAATAAGTAAATATTAAAAAGATTATAATTTATAAGGAATTTAAATGTTAAAGATTTTAGAAGCTATTCAAAAAGTAGCTATTGGTATAGAAAATAAAGTATTTAGTAACTATGATGATTTTGCCAAAGATGAAAATTCAAGAGAAAAAATAAATAGTAAAATAAATAAATTCTGTACAACTTTAATATCAAATGAGTTTAAAAAAATAAATGATATAAAATCTATTATAGGTCAAGATAAAAAAGAATATATTAATATTAATAACAATGGTAGATATATTGTAAGTTATGTTTCTATTGATAATATAGATCTTTTAGATTTAAACTTTTCATTGGGTACAATTTTTGCTATTTATGAGGATACTATAGATGGTTCAAATTTAGTTGCTTCATCGTATATTACATATGGCCCAACTTTTCAAATAGTTTTTGCTTCAAAGAAAAATGGTGTTCAATTTTTATCTTATGATGGAGAATTATTTGTTGAACAAGATTCATTTAAATTAGAACATAAAGGTAAAATCAATTCAACAGCAGGAGATGTTTCATTTTTTAATAAATCTCATAAGAATTTGATGCAAAGTTTCTTTGACAATGGATACAGACTTAGATTTAGCAACTCATTAGCATTGGATACTCATCAGATTTTATTTAAAAGAGGTGGAATTTATTCTTCTCCATCGACAAAACAGCAGGAAGAAGGAACGTTAGAATTAGCTTTTGAAGCTTACCCTATATCTTTTATAATTGAATTAGCAGATGGAATTTCTATAGATGGAAAAAATAGAATACTAGATATAAAATTAGAAGATAATATCTTTAAAAAAACACCAATATATTTTGGATCTAAAGATGAATTAGAAAAAGTAAAAAATAGTTTTATTTAATGATATATGAACATATAGTTGTAGGAGCGGGTATAAGTGGATGTAGTGTTGCATATGAATTATCTAAACATTCTGATAAATTATTATTAGTAGATAAAGGTCCAAGTGTAGCTTCCGGGGCTTCAGGTGCAGCAGGTGCTTTTCTATCTCCACTACTTGGAAAACCAAATAAGTTTAAAGATTTAGTTACTAATTCTTTGAAATATTCTACATTATTATATAAAAATAATTTCCCTTTTTTAGTAGATAATTGTGGAACAACAAGAATTCCACAAAATGATATAGATAAAGAAAAATTTAAAGAATATATCCCTTATATGGATTTTCCTTATAAGGAAGATAAAGATGGATATTTTTTTAAAATAGGTACAGTTGTAAATAGTGTTGGAGTATGTAAAACTATGACAACAAGTTTCAATAATAAAAGAAAAAAGATTAAGACAAAATTTAATTTTGACGTTAAAAGAATATCCTATGATGGAGAATATTGGACTTTAAATAATGAACTAAAGACAAAAAATTTAATACTTACTACAGGAATTGATTTAGATTTGATTGATGAATTTTATATTACCGTAAGGCCATTATGGGGTAGAAGAATTGATATTTCAACTACAACAAATTTAATTCATAACTATCATAAATCATGTTCAGTATCAAAAAGTTTTCCAATAAGTGATACTAAATATAGAATATCTATTGGTGCTACACATCATAGAGAAAAAAATGATAAAGATAAACAAAAAGACAATGAAGAATTACTTTTAAAAACAAAAGATATTATTGATTTAGAAGATATTGATATTATTAAAGAATATTGTGGTGCAAGAGCATGTAGTATTGATTATTTTCCTATTGTAGGTGAAATAATTAATAGTAAACAAACTATTAAAGAGTTTCCTTATTTAAAGAATGGTACTAATGTAAAAAAAGATAGATTTTCAAAATATGAAAACTTGTATATATTAAATGGAGTAGGTGGGAGAGGATTTGTGCTTGCTCCTTATTTAGCAAAACAGTTGGTTGATTATATTATAGATAACAAACCAATTGATGAAAATATCATACCAGATAGGTTGTTTATACGTGAAGTGAAAAGGATGACAAAGTGAATATTTGGGGTACAATAAAAATAATTATTTTAAGTACGGTAGGTCTTGTATTATTGACATATTTAACAGTTGATGTTCCAGTTAAAGTAGAAAAAAAGGTTATAGATATAAAAAATCTACCTAAAACTGTAGAACTAATTGGATATGATGATCAAAAATTTACAACTACAAGTATTGTAAAAGAAGATAGTATTATTTTTGTCGGAAATCAACAATCAATAATATTATCAAAATATTTAGAAAAAATGTTAAATCTTAAACCTGGAAAGTTTATAATTATTTCGAATATATCTGATGCCCCTTGGTTTATAAAAAGATGGCAAGCACATACTAAAAATATAAAATTAAAAGGGGAAAAACATCTCCCTTGGATATATGATAGAGATGGTGCAATGAGAAATTTCCTTCAAGTTCCAACTTCAGATGCTGTTAAATATTTTATATATAAAGTGAATAATGATGGAATCATAAAAAGAATATATGTAGGTAAGGTAAAAGTTGGAATAGTAGATGAAAAGATGACAGATGACGAGATAAATACAACTCTTCAAGATATTGTATCTGTTATTAATTCTAAATAAAAGTTATGGAGAGTAGTAAAAATGAGTAAACAACAATTAAAAGAATTTATAGGATTTGGAATAGCTGGTAATTTTGCACATCATTTGGAGCAAGCTGGAGAAGCTAGTGATTTTATTAATATAAAAGTAGATGAAATAAATGCACCAAAAGGGATATTTCCATTTTATTTACCATCTTCAGAAACATTTTTAGGTAAATATCCTCTTTCAAGTGAAAATATTATTCATCCTAGAACAAAAGATGGAAATCTTCAAATGGAACCAGAAGTAGCATTGATTTGTGAAATTATATATGAAAATGATAAAGTAAAAGATATAGTTCCAAATTTTTTTACAGCATATAATGATTGTTCTATTCGAAAAGAGGGTGCCAAAAAAATTAGTGAAAAGAAAAACTGGGGTGAAAATACAAAAGGTATATCATCTGAAATAATACCCATAGATAAATTTGAAGATGGTGGAATAATGGATCCTTATCATATTGTATCTTTTTTTAAAAGAGATGGAAAAATATATCAATATGGAGAAGATAGTCCTGTTACAACATATAATTATTTTTATGGACAATTAAAAGAATGGATTATTAAAAAGATCAATACCCAAGAAGATACAGGACCATTAGAAGATCTAAATTCTTATATAAAAGATTGTAATTATCCCACAGGTATGATTATAAGTATCGGAGCTACTAGCTATACAGACTTTGGAGAAAATAATTTTTTAGAGATAGGCGATGAAATTTTTGTTTATATTTACAATTCAAATATTTATAATTTAGATAAAATAAGAAAGAATGTTGAGGAAGAAAAAATATCTAAACTTGATAATTGTTCTTGTTTGTATCAACAAATTGTTTAATTATTTAAATTTATAAACTATTAATAATGTTTTGATATTATAATGATAATTTATGTAAGGAATTATCGATTATGAAATATATTTTATTAATATTTATTTTTATATCTTCACTATTTGCAAGTGAAGATTTTTTAAATCCAGAAGATGCTTTTCAAGTTAAAATAGAAAAAAAAGATACAGGTGTAGAATTTAATTTAGTTTTAGATAAAACAATTTATGTATATGATGAATTTTTTAAAGTTTATATTATAGGTTCAAAAGAGATAGATATCACAAAAGAGATAGATATCCAAAAACCTGTGAATTATCATGAATTTGTTGTCCATTTTGATAAATTAAATGTTTTTGTACCTAACCAATTGATAAAAGAAAAAGTTGGAGATGGAAACTATGAAATAAGATTTGAATATCAAGGATGTTCAAAAAAAGGTTTATGTTATTCTCCTATGAATATATCTTATAAATCAAATCTTACAAAAAAACTTAAAAATATAGAATCAAAAATAGTAACAGAAACAGATAATATAACCCAAACACTACAAAGTGGAAGTATATGGTTGGTTCTTATAACTTTCTTTGGTTTTGGGTTATTTTTAGCTTTAACGCCTTGTATTTTTCCAATGATTCCAATTCTATCAAGTATTATTGTTCAACATTCAAATTCTGATGGAAAAAAGATGTCAGCATCAAGAGGATTTTTATTATCTTTAATTTATGTTCTTTCAATGAGCATTGCATATACTGTAGCAGGTGTGTTAGCAGGATTATTTGGAGCTAATATTCAAGTAATGCTTCAAAATACATATGTAATAATTGGATTTGCTTCAGTATTTGTAGCATTAGCATTTTCAATGTTTGGTTATTTTGAATTAGCATTACCAACTTCATGGCAAACTGCATTAAATAAAACAAGTGATAATAACAGTAAAAGTGGTGGTATTTTTGGTATTGCAATTATGGGATTTTTATCTGCACTTATAGTTGGTCCATGTGTTGCTCCTCCATTAGCAGGGGCTTTAGTTTATATAGGACAAACAGGTGATGCTGTCTTAGGTGGTCTTGCATTATTTGTTATGAGTTTAGGTATGGGTGTTCCATTATTAATAATTGGTCTTGGTGCAGGTAAATATATGCCAAAACCTGGTGGATGGATGATGGTTGTTTCAAAAGTTTTTGGTGTAGTAATGTTGGGTGTTGCTATTTGGATGCTTGATAAAATTTTACCATCTTTTGTAACATTAATATTATATGTTATATTATTTATGGGAAGCGCATTTTATCTTATTAAAAATGGTAATCAATTTGGAAAAACTATTGCAGCTATTCTTATGATAAGTTCAATGGTTTTTGTAAAAATGAGTGTTGATGAAGCAAATAGTAAAAAATTACAATACATATATGTACATAGTATTCAAGAGCTAAATATGATTGTGGCACATTCAAAGAAGCCTATAATGATTGATTTTTGGGCTACATGGTGTGTAAGCTGTATAGAATTTGATAAAGTTACATTCAAAGATAAATTGGTATTAAATGAATTATCAAAGTATACATTGCTAAAAGTAGATGTTAGTAAAAATACTAAAGAGGATAAAGAACTTATGAAAAGATTTAATCTATTTGGACCACCTGCAATGATATTTTTTCATAATGGCAAAGAAGATAAATCTAAAAGAATGATTGGCTTTAAAAATCCTGAAGAATTTTTAAAAATAATAAATAAATAATTGGTATATTAGATCATGAAAATTTTATAACTAATCTGGCTACAGTAATATCTCCTAAATATTTAGTATTAGGAGTAGCACTATAAAAGTCCATATTTAATATATTTGGTGGTATAGGTAAATTATGACTAGAATCTGTTGTATTTACTTTAAATCTTCGTTTTATTTTTACTGATAAATTTAAATCAATCATAATATTTCTTATTCTTCTTCTTGAAACTATCCAACCATAAACTAAAATAACTTCAATATTAAAATATATTATCTTTTATTCTACTTTGTATATCAATCTTATTTATATCTATAAAATCATTTTCTAAGTATTGTTCAACTGCTACTCTACCTATCATCGCAGCATTGTCACTACAAAATTCTAAGGGTGCTAAAAGTAGTGGTGCCTTATATTTTGAACATAACTCTTCACATGATTTTCTTAGCTCTATATTCGCACTAGCTCCTCCTACTATTGCAAATCTTGATGGTGGTACTTTTTTAAAATATTTTTTTAATTTCATCATAATATGCTCAATAGCAGTTTTTTGAAAACTTGCAGATATGTCACTAATTATATTTTCAGGAAGTTTTTCACTTTCTAATCTTTCTTTCTCTTTTAAAATTATAACTCTAACTGCATTTTTAAGTCCACTGTAACTAAACTCTATATTTGGAGATTGTCTAAGTGGAATAGGTAAATGATAAGCCTCTTTATCACCTTTTAACGCATATTTTTGAATTATAGGACCACCTGGATATCCAAGATCCATCATCTTTGATACTTTATCAAAACTTTCTCCAAAACTATCGTCCATACTGCTTCCTATGACTCTCATATTATTTAAACTTTTTGCTTCAATAATTTGAGTATGACCACCAGAAACAAGCAAAATAGTGCAGGGGAGTTGTTCATCTTTTTCTATAAATAAAGAGTAAATATGACCTTTTAGATGATTTACTGCAATAAGAGGAATACTTAAGCTTATACTTAAAGCTTTTGCCATCGTTACACCTTCCGTTAATGTTACACTAAGTCCTGGTGCATTTGTAACTGCAATAGCTTTTATATCTGTTAGATATTTTGTACACTCTTCAAGTATTTTAGGTAGTGCTTCTATATGAAGTCTAGCCGCAAGTTCTGGTACTACACCTCCATAAACACTATGTTCTAGCTCTTGAGATATCTTTTTATGATAAATTAACTCTTTTGTATCAATTTTTGTGATTGCAATACTGCTGTCATCACAACTAGATTCTATACTTAAAATCATATATTTATACTAAAATCTCTAATTCATCAGAATATTTATCTTCACAGTATGGCTCATAACTAGATTTATATATTTTATAATGTGCTGATACTTTATGTCCATCTAGTGCTGCATCATTTTCCCATGTTTCAAATGCCATAAATTTTTTTCTATTATTTTCAAGTTGAGTTATCTCATACATTAAACAACCTTTTTCTGCTTTTGATGGTTTTACCATAGCACTTAATAATTCTTTCATTTTATCTTCACATCCATCTTTTGCTATAAAAGTTACTCTTTTAGTTATAGTCATATTTTTTCCTTCAGTTTTATTTATTATATTATTTTGATTGTGCTATCAACACATCTTCTATCATTTTATCTAAATCACCATCTAAAATACCATCTACATTGCTGTATCCAATATTACTTCTAGTATCTTTTATTTGCTGATATGGTTGCATAACATATGATCTTATTTGATGTCCCCATCCTATTTCACTTTTAGATATACCTTGTTTTTCAGCTGCTTGTTTTTCAAGTTCTAGTTCATATAGTCTTGATTTTAACATCTTCATAGCACTTGCTTTATTTTTATGTTGACTTCTATCATTTTGACACTGTACTACTACATTTGTTTCTATATGAGTGATTCGTATAGCTGATTCAGTTTTATTTACATGTTGACCACCAGCTCCTGAAGCTCTATATGTATCTATTCTGATATCTTTATCTTCTATCTCTATATCAATATTATCATCAACTTCAGGAGATACCATAACAGATGCAAAAGATGTATGTCTTTTTGAATTAGAATCAAAAGGAGATATACGAACTAGTCTATGAATGCCATTTTCGGTTTTTAAATATCCATAAGCATTTATTCCAGATATGATGATACTCACATCTTTGATACCAGCTTCATCACCGGTTTGATAGTCAAGAATTTCAACTTTAAAACCTTTCCTCTCAGCCCATCTAAGATACATACGATAAAGCATATTTGCCCAGTCACAAGACTCAGTTCCACCAGCTCCTGGATGAATAGTGACAATTGCATTGCTACCATCATCATCACCACTAAGCATCACTTCTATCTCAGTTTTTTGAATAATCTCTTCTAATAATGAAGCTTCTTCATATAGTGTTTCAATAGTTTCAGAATCTTCCTCTTCAAATGCCATCTCATAAAGTTCATTTGCATCAGTTATAGCTTCATTTGCTTTTAGAAATTTATTTTTACGACCAAGAAGTCTGTTTTTTTCTTGAGCTATTTTTGTAGCTATCTCTTGATTTGTCCAAAATTCTGGCTCTTGTTCTTGAGCTGTTATCTCTTCTAATCTTTTATCAATATCATCTGGTTTTAAAATAGATTCAATATTTTCTAATTTTTGATTTAATGTTTTTAATAGTTGTGTATATTCATAATTATCCATGACGGCATTATATCTAATATATATTTATATACCAAATTATTATAATTTTATATAAGGTTTTTTGTATCGTACAGTTTCATCTCCAGATTCAATTGCACAGTTAAATTGATAATCAACCATCTTTTCAAAAGGTTTTAAAAAGTTTAATAATTTATCATCTTTTATATTCTCAATTTTATGCTTATTTAAAAGTTCTAGTACACATAAAGTTGATTCTATTGTTGATAAACAATATGAATTTGGTTGAGTTTTTATTTTAAAAGCAGATGATTTTGAGTGTTCAAAACTTACCCTTTGTAGGTGATGTAAGTTTTTACTCAATCGTAACATTTTAACAGAACAGGCCCATGTGGAATCTATGATAAAAATAACATTGGTTTTATTTTTTTCCTGAATATTTGTATTGTTTAATTTAATGGTGTCTTTTCCTGGATACAAAATAAAACAATTATATGATGAGTTATTTACAATGTTATTTATCTTTACATTATTTGAAAAATCTATCCCTATATAAATTTGTGAATTTGGTAATGATAGATGTGTAAAATGTCCCGTACCATTTTTTGTCTTTTTAAACTCTCTTGGGTGCATAAGTATAATAAATTTAGTTTTAGTATCAATTTCATTTACATATTTACACATACAACTACTTTTTGGTCTGTAGCATTTATAGCACTTTTCTCTTGTATTGTGATCTATCTCTAGTTTACTTATCATTTATAATTTTATCCATATTCTTTTTTGTTTTATTTGTCGCAATTGCATCATGTGGTGATTCTGGCCAATAATGTCTTTTGTATTTTCCTCTTAAATCTTTTCTTACATCTCTATATGCATTTTCCCAAAAACTTTTTAAATCGTATGTGATAGCTATAGGTTTCATAGCTGGACTTAATAGATGTATTTGTAGAGCAATAGTGTTATTTAAAATCTTTGGAGTATGATCTAATCCAAACATCTCTTGAAGTCTTACTTTTAGCATTGGTATCTCTAAGTTAGAATAATCTATATAGATATTTGAACCACTTGGAACTTTAATACTTTGTGGTAGTAACTTATCTAATAATTGTTGATTATCCCAATTTATTAAATTTAAAAGGATATTATATATATCTAAAGAAAAAATATCTTTTATCTCAACTATATTATTTAGATATGGTTTTAACCACTCATCCAAATTGTTTAAAAGCCATTTATCACTAAAATCTGGAAAGTTATTATTTATCATATGCTTATTGATAAAATTTATTTTATCTTTTAAAGTTTCTGCTTTTTTACTCCAGTTTAAAAAGTTCAATCCCTCTTTGTAGATAAGTTCTAAAATAAGTTGTGTAATATTTTTAATTGATTTATCACTTTTAGATTTATTGTAAAGCTCTAAATCTAAAAAATAGTAATGCTCTTTGATATCAAATTTCTTTTTTTCTTTATTGTATATTATACTTTGGTTATCTTTTATAAAAGAGGAAAAATAGTCTTCAATATCATCTAAAGTTATACTACATGCTAAGTTTATATATGAGTCTTTTTGTTTTGCTAAAAGATTTGATACCACTAAATAATTTTCATTATATAAAGTATCTTCTATGTCAATAATAGCACCTTTCCCATTACTTAACTTATATCTATTATTGTTTCTTACTCTTTGCTTTGCTAATCTGTCTGGATATGCAAAAAGGAGTAAAATTCCTAATTTATCTATATCAAATTTGTCTTTTTTTTGAATTCTTATATTTTTTAATTTTTTATAGATAAATTTAGCTTGTGTTAAAATATCATTTGCAATATATCTATTTATAAAGTTATTATTTATGTCATTGTTATATAGATGCATAAACCTATCTTTAATATCACAAGATGAGTAACTATTTTTAAATATATCTTTTTCATCAAGCATAGCAGCTAATAAACAAGCTTCATAACCATAGTTCATATTAGAAGCTTGAAGTATCATAAAAGAGTATCTAGGATGTAGCCCAAGCCAAAGAGCATCTTTACCAAAAGTTGTTATTTTATTTGTGTCATCTACCATAGATAGCTCTTGTAGTATTTTATAAGTATTATCCAATATCTCTTTATCTGGAATATCTAACCAAAATAGTTCATTAAATGTTTCAATACCCCATAAAGATAAATTCAATAGTAGTGAACTTAAATCTGCTCTTAATATCTCAGGTTTAGTTGATGGTGTGAGTATTTTACTTTTATGCCAAAGTTTATAACACTTTCCATCAGATAATCTTCCTGCTCTGCCAGCTCTTTGTATACTAGAATCTTTGGATATAAATGAAAGTTCAAGATGATCCATACCATTGGTATAGTTATATCTTGAAAGTTTTTCTAAACCACTATCTATAACTACTTTAACACCATCAATGGTAAGAGATGTTTGCGCAATATTTGTAGACAATATAACTTTACGCTTTTTATTTTTAAAAATTGCAAGATCTTGTTCTTTTTTTGATAAGGTAGAATATAATGGTAAAATTAAAATATCATTATTATTTAGATTGTCTTTTAAAGAACTTTCTAGTTTTTTTATCTCTTTTACACCACTTAAAAATACTAATATATCTCCTTTATCATTTTTAATAGAATTTAAAGTTAAATTTAAAAGAAGTGCATTTATACTTTTTATATCAGGTTGTTTAATATTTGCATCTAAATATATATTCTCAATATTAAATGTTTTTGCTTTTACTGTTATAATTGGTACATTGTTTAACTTAGTAGATATAGTTTCAGAGTTAAGAGTAGCAGACATAATAAGAATTTTTAAATCATCACGAAGTAGTTCTTGAACTTGTAGAGATAGGGCAAGTGATAAATCTGTATGAATACTTCTTTCGTGAAACTCATCAAATATTACCATTGCTACATTTTGTAAAGATTGATCACTTTGTAACATACGAACTAAAATAGCTTCAGTAACGACTAAAATTTTAGTTTTAGAAGAACTACATCTATCCATTTTTATTTGATATCCAATAGTTTGTCCGATATCTTCTTCTAAAATTTGTGCCATACGAGTAGCTACCATTCTAGCTGCTACTCTTCTAGGTTCTAGGACAATAATAATCTTATCATCTAGCCAAGGCTCATCTAATAAAGAGATAGGTACTACTGTACTTTTACCAGTTCCTGGAGGTGCTTGAAGAATCAATGTTTGATTTTTCAAAAGCGTTGATTTTATAGAATCTATACTTTTATATATAGGTAGTTTTTTTATATCCATATTATCTTTTTTAGATAGCACTTAATGTTTGATATTCATGTAGGGCATAATCATCAGTCATACCACTAATATAATCTATAATTAATCGTGTTCTATAATACCATTCGAGTAGAGCATAGTTTTGATCTTTTTTAAGTTCAACTATACTTTTTTTATAAGCTACAACATGTTTTTTTGATAATCTAGCTAAAAGATTTTGACAAATAAGACAATCAATTCTTTTATTTTCTACTAACAATGAAAACTCCTGAAAAGTTAACTTCAATAGTGGTTCATATATATTGAATAGTCCTTGAATTATTGCATAACCTTTTAGTTCTAAAGATTGAACTTGTTTATTAGAATAAATATGTTCTACAGATATTTTTTGAAGTACCTCAATAGCTTGTGCACATTCATGTGATTTATCAAACTCCAATAATGCACTATTAAATGAACCATTAAATATATCATCATGATGTTCAATATATAAATCAGATACATAATCTACAAGTTTAAATATAAGTTGTGCTCGAGTTAGTGTTAAAAACATATTGAACTGGTATGGTTCATCCTCTTTACTTTTTGCTTTATGATAATTTTTTTCAACAATATCTAATAACATTGTTTGAGTTGTATTATATTTTTCATTAACTTTTTTAGATTCAATCTTTATAAGTTCATATATCTTATCTAAAGTAAGTATATCTTTATCTACTGCATCCTCTATATCTGCACTTAAATAAGATATATCATCTGCTGATTCCATAATATAAGTTAATGGAAATCTATGCCCTTTTTTTATATCTAATGTTTTAGAAATCTTATCTACAAAATCTTTTTCACTATAATAAAATCCTGCTTTCTTTTTAAGATATGAAAGTTTGTCATTTTTTATCTTATCTTCAAATGCTCCTCTAGTATATTTAATAATAGATGCAGTTTGGGTGTAAGATAGATTTAGTCTTTGAAGTTTATGGACTATTCTAATAGCTTGAGCATTACCATCATAGTTAGATAGATCTTTTATAAGATCAGTTTTTAGAGTTGATTCTTCTAACACAAGAGTATTTAAGTGTTTTATAGCTTTTTTACTAATCCACTCATTTATAGCAGTTTCTCCAAAATGACCAAATGGAGGATTACCTATATCATGAAGTAAACTTGCCATTTCAGATGTTGATATAAAAGCATTCTCCAACTCTTTTAACTCTTTGTTGTTAAACTTTTTTATAATAGTTTTAGCAATAAATCTAGCCGTTTGAGAAACTTCAAGTGAATGTGTTAGTCTGCTTCTAACTGCAGCATTTAATTCCAATGCAAACACTTGTGTTCTTTTTTGAAGTCTTCTAAAAGCAGGGGAAGATATTATTCTTCCTCTATCACTTTCAATTGACCAATCTAAATTTTCTGAGGGATAAAACTCTCTATGTGTAGTTAGTTTTATTTTGTAGTTTGGATTAGTCATTTTTATCACTTATAGTTTGTGTCATAGCAAGATCTACAATCTCATTTGATAGTTGTTTAGTTGGATTAATATTTGATTTTTCTTTGAAAACTTCTATTTGTCTTACTATATTATCTCTACCAGAAGTTAATTTTTTGAAAGCATCATCATAACTTTTTTGTGTACTATTTAATTGTTTTCCAACTTTTTCAAAATCCTCTACAAACATTCTTACTTTATTGTATAACTTTTCTGCTAATCTTATCACCTCTGTGGTACTTTGTGCTTGTTTTTCATATCTCCAACTATTCTCAACAGCTTTAAGTGCAACTAATAATGTTGTAGGACTAACTAAAACAATTTTCTTTTTAAATGCTTTATCAAATAGCTCTTTATCATTTTCTAAAGCTATCATCAAAGCACTTTCAATAGGTATAAACATAAAAATAAAGTCAAGAGTATTAATCCCTTTTAACTTTTCATATTTTTTATCTGAAAGTTCATTTATATGATTATTTATTGAAAAGATATGTGCTTTTAAGAATCTATCTTTTTCACTTTCATCTTGTGTTGAGGTGTATTGTTCATATGCTGTTAGTGATGTTTTTGCATCTATTATCACTTGTCTATCATTTGGAAGATTTACTATCACATCTGGTCTGTAATTTTTTCCATCTTCATTACTCAATGACTTTTCTCGAATATACTCTTCACCTTTTCGTAATCCTGAACTTTCAAGTACTTTTTCTAGTACCATCTCTCCCCAACTACCTTGAGTTTTATTTTGACCTTTGAGTGCATTTGTTAAGTTTATGGCATCTTGACTTATCTTAGTATTTAACTCTTTTAATATTTTTAGTTCAGCAGATAGTGCCCCTCTATCTTTTGATTCTTTATCATAAACATCTTCGACTTTTTTCTTAAATTCACTAATTTGTTGTTTCATTGGATTTAAAATTAAAGATAAATTTTCACTATTTTGTTCAGCAAATTTTTGACTATTTTTATCTAATATTTGCGTTGCTAAGTTTTGAAATTCAACTTTTAAATTTTCTTCACTATTTTTAAGTATATTTACTTTTTCTTGCATAGAGATGTTTTGTTCTTCTAGTTGAGTAGTAAGTTTTGAGATAAGCTCTTTATCTTTGATAGATTCAGATTGTTTTTGTTGAGTTTCATAATTTAAGTTATCATATCTATTTTGTAGTTCTTTTATAGAATTTGATAGATAGCTGATTTTTTCAGTTGATGTTGCTTTTTCAATCTCATATTGTTTAGAAATATCACTATTTTTTTTATAAACAAAAATAGTAATAAAAACTAAACTAACAGATAATATACCTAATATTTCAATCATATTTTAAACCTTTATTATATTATATACTAAAAGTTCATAATAGATATTAAATATTAGCTCTTTTTTTTATACCTTCATAAATTTCAGGTTTTAGATTTTTTTCTAAGTATTCCATCCCTTTTTGAATATCTAGATCTTTTTTATTTACAATTCCTTGTTTGATCTTTTTATTTCTAAAGTTTACTGCAAGGCTTAATGCTTCAGTATATCCATATGTTCGAATCGAAAATGCTTTTTCATATGGCTTTAATGTTACTTTTAAAGTAGGATATATTTTATCTTTTATAGTTATGGAAATAAATTCATACCCTGTATTAGATTTGATATTTTTTGGATGTTGATTTCTAAATTCTTCAGCTGCTCTAAAAGAATCAAGTGGACTATCATAGTTACTATCATAAAATGTTTTTGAACATTTTAAATCTTCATTATTTATTCTTACCCACCATCCAGTAGTAGCTCTTTTTTTACCTATTCGAGTAATATTCTTTAAGCTATATTCTTTACTAGATAAACCTAATTTTCGTAAAAAACTTATTGTAGTACTTTTTATCATCATTCTATCTTTCTAATTATTTATGTAATTATATTGTAATAAAATGATAATGTCAAGCTATAATTTTTGATATTATTTTCAAATATAGCTTTTATTTTATTTATAAATTGCCTTAAGGTGATCCATTTTCGCACCCATGTTTAACAGCATCATATCAGCGATAACAATTGCTGCCATAGCATTTACAACAACACTTCCTCTTGGAGCAACACAAGGGTCATGTCTACCACTAAGTTTAAAATCTACTTCATTATTATCTATATCAACTGTTTGTTGCTCTTTAAATATTGAAGGAGTTGGTTTAAAATATATTTTTAGAATAATATCTTCACCATTACTTATTCCTCCTAAAATTCCACCACTATGGTTTGTCTTAAAACCATTTGATCTAATCTGGTCATTATTTTCATACCCAGTAAGATTTATACTCTCTATTGCCTCACCAATCTCTACACCTTTTACTGCATTTATACTCATCATCGCATCAGCTAATTTTGAATCAAGTTTATCATAAATAGGTTCACCTAAACCAACAGGAACATTAGATATTTTAAGTGTTACTATACCACCTACTGAATTATGTTCATTTTTTGCTTCTAGTATAGCTTTTTTTTGTGCCTCTTCAACATTTTTATCTAAAGCAAATATTGGGCTAGTTGAAGCATAGTTAAAGTCCAAATTATTTGATTTTACAGTATGAATTTGAGATATACCACTTTGAACTGTTATTCCAAATTGATTTAACATAAGTTGAGCAATAGCACCAGCTGCTACTCTAGCACTAGTTTCTCTAGCACTACTTCTTCCTCCACCACGATAATCACGAATGCCATATTTATGAAAATATGTAAAATCAGCGTGAGCAGGTCTAAATACATCTTTTATATTAGTGTAGTCTTTACTTTTTTGATTTTTATTATATAAAATCATCGATATAGGAGTACCTGTACTAATACCCTCAAATACACCACTTTGTATCTCTATAGTATCAGCTTCACTTCTTTTTGTTTCAAACTCACTTTTACCAGGCTTTCTTTTGTTCATTTGAGCTTGTATAAAATCTAAATCTATTTTAAGACCAGCAGGAACTCCATCAACAATACAGCCTAAAGCTAAGCCATGAGATTCTCCAAATGTAGTAAATCTAAACTTTTGACCAAAGCTATTCATTATTTTTTACCTGTTAATTGATTTAAAACAATTTTAGCAGAAGCTTGTTGTGCAAGTTTTTTACTTTTTCCCGTAGCTGTTGCGTAGTGTTTATCATTTATCCATAATGATAATTCAAATACTTTATCATGATCTGGTCCAATTGCAGATTCTAGTTTATATACAGGAATAGCTCCAAATCTTGCTTGTGTAACCTCTTGTAATGCCGTCTTATAATCACTAAATAGTTCATCAAGATTTATCTCATCATAATTATCTTCTAGTAACTTTAAGATCATAGGTTTAAGCTCTTCAATACCAGATTCTATATAAATAGCACCCATAATAGCTTCAAATGCATCACTTAAAATAGAGGCTTTTTTTCGTCCTTTATTTCTCTCTTCTGCATCAGAAAGATATATATAATCTCCAAGATTAATAGCAATTGCAAGTTTTGTAAAACCTGATTCATTTACTAAACTAGCTCTGATCTTTGATAAATCACCCTCTGCAGAAGATGGGAATTTTTTAA
Source organism: uncultured Arcobacteraceae bacterium (assembly GCA_964564065.1). GTDB lineage: Bacteria > Campylobacterota > Campylobacteria > Campylobacterales > Arcobacteraceae > JAIOSF01. The sequence continues at coordinate 16,982 of CAZLZQ010000015.1, forward strand.
ATAAAAATTCACCAACTATAAGGTTTAAAACAGCATCCCCTAGAAATTCTAATCGTTCATTGTTAAATACTTTTTTATAACTTTTATGAGTAAGTGCTTCGATTATCAGGTCTTTATTTTTAAACTGATAACCCAGGCACTTTTCTAATTCTTGATATTTTTTCATTTTTTACCTTTGATTTAATAATATTATTATATCTAAAAAAACTTTATTATTTTTTAGTATAATTTTATCTGATTTTGATTTAGTAAAATAATCTATATGATTATTTTACCATTTTGAGTAGATCTTACTTCATCTATAGAAAAACAAATATTTGCCATCTTTCTTGCAGTTTCGTTTTTATATTTAGCTACAATATTAGATATTGTTTTAAGCTCTTTTTTTGTAAATATACTTTTATCAAACTCTTCTTCCATTTTTATAAAATTTAGTTCAGTATATTTTGATTTATCTAAAATTTCAATATCTAAATGATCCAAAAGTTCTTGTATGATATACAATCTTTCATCATCATCTTCTAAATCTTCATTGTTAATCATTACGTTAAAAATACTTGATAAAGTTTTAGGTTTTGGATTTCTATTTGTTTTAATATATGTTTCTCCAAATATCTTTTCATCATTATTTTGAAGATGATTAAAATCTATTAAAAATAATAATATATTAAGTTTTTTATCATTTAGATTAGATACTTTTTGTTCGATCATATATAGTATAGCACTCGCAACTTTAGTAATGTCTATTTTCAAATTATTTCCTTGTTTTATGTATTATACCATAATTAGAACTAATTGATAAAATATCTTATAGATGCAAATCCTGCGGAATTTGTCTTTTTTATTTTTTCAAGATGGTTTTCATCTATAATTCCACCTAATGCTATGATATCAAATTGACTAGTTTGATATTTTTCAACTATATTTGTTAACTTCTTGATCCCTTTGGGAAGACCTTTATTTTCTTTATAAAAAATAGGTGAATAGGTAATACAATCAGCACCATTAATTTTTGCAATATTTACTTCATCTTCTGTATGACAACTAATAATTGTAAATAATGATTTTTGCTTAGATACTTGAATTTTGTCAAATTGTAAAGAGGTAAGGTGTACACCGTCAAATCCTAATTTAATAGCTAAATCAATATTTGAATTTATTAGTACTTTTTTTATATTGAATTGCTTTGAAATAGTTAGACAAGTTTTTGCAAGTTCTTCAATATTTAATGTTTCTTTATCTCTAAAACATATAATATCTACTTTGTATTTTGATAATATGTTTGTTAAAGTTATTGTAAATTTTTCTATACTCTTTCCATATTCTAATGGATCAGTAATTAAGTATGATATAAAAAAAGGAGACTTTTTAAAAGCCTCCTTTGTGGTTTTATTTTTAGTGATCATTAATCACGATAAAAGATACTTTAGTATCTCTTAATGATCTTCCTCTGCCATCATAACTGATCCAGAGATATATACATAAGTTAGCATCATAAATATAAATGCTTGCAATATACCAAATGCAAATAGGAAGAAAAATCCTGGAAGTGGCGCAATCCAAGGTACTAACATAAGAAGTACCATTAAAAACATATCATCACCTTTTATAGAACCCATAAGTCTAAAAGCTAAAGATACTATTCTTGAAATATGAGATACAACTTCAATAGGAAACATTAGAGGAGCAAGTGCAGGAACAGGTCCCATCATATGTCCTAGATATTTTCCAGCACCATTTTCTTTAAATCCTATGTAATTATAATAAACAAATACTATAACTGCTAAAGATAATGTAAAGTTAATATTACCTGTAACTGATTCAAAACCTGGAATTATACCCATCATATTTGCAATAAATATAATAAATCCTAATGTCGCAATTAGTGGCATAAAAATTCTGGCATTTTTTGCACCCATTGAGTCTGAACCCATTGAAACAACACCCTGTAAGTATGTTTCCATAACATTTTGAGCACCTGTTGGTACTAATTGTATTTTGCTTACAGCTGCTCTAGCTATTAACATAACAATAACTATTGTTAGTGCTAAATGTGATAATATGATCCAATCTAAACCATGTCCACCAATAGCACCAAAGAATGTAAATAATCTACCTTCCATCTATCTTCCTTTTGTTTTTATCTTTTTGTCGATATTAATTTCCGCAATTATATTATAATAATTATAAAAATCTTATAAATTATAATGAGATTTTACAACTCTTTAAATCTATAACCATTTTTTTCTAACTCTTTTCTTATCTCATTTTGATGTTCATCACCTTTAGTTTCTATACCAATAGTTACATTTGCATCACCAAAATCAAGAGATATAGAATCTCTATCATAATCAATTTGAACAATATTTGCATTGAGCTCTTCAAATGTTTTTGTTAAATTTTTTAAACTTCCAGGCTTATCTATTAGAGTTACTACAAGATTCATTTTTCTTGATGATTTAACTAAACCTTTCTCAATAATTTGAGCTAACATAGTTACATCAATATTTCCACCACTTAAAGGTAGTACAACTTTTTTATTTTCAATATCAATTTTATTATGCATAATTGCAGCAGTCCCAATTGCTCCCGCACCTTCAACTACAAGTTTATGTTGTTCAAGTAAAAATAAAATTGCAGATGCTATCTCATTATCTTCAACTTCAACTATATCATCAACTAAATCTAAAATGTGTGTTAACATTTTTGGAGTAGTATCTCTTACTGCAATTCCATCTGCAATAGTTTTTACAGATAATGAATCAATTGGAGTTTTTGCTTCAAAAGAATTTTTCATTGCAGGTGCACCAGATGCAACTACTCCAATTATTTTTAAATTTGGATTTAATTCTTTTGCAACTGTAGCGATTCCAGATATTAATCCTCCTCCACCAATAGGTACTACAATTATATCAATATCTTCAATATCTTCAAATATCTCTAATGCTAATGTTCCTTGACCTGCAATAACATCATCATCTGCAAATGGATGTACAAAAACTTTTTCATTTTTCTTTCCATATTCTATCGCATATTTATAAGATTCATCATAATTTGCACCATGTAATATTACATTTGCTCCATATGATTTTACCCCTGTTACTTTTGTTAATGGAGTTGCTTCTGGCATAATAATAGTTGCATCACACTTAAAATAATTACTACTAAAAGCAACACCTTGTGCATGATTTCCTGCACTTGCTGCTACAACACCTTTTGCTCTTTCCTCTTTTGTAAGAGTAGCTATTTTATTAAAAGCCCCTCGAAGTTTAAAACTACCTGTTAATTGCAAATTTTCTTTTTTTAAATATATATCAGAGTTATATTTTTTACTTAAAATTGGAGCATATGCTATTGGTGTTCTTCTTATTATATTTTTTAATCTATCTCTAGCTTGAGTTATTTTTTCAATGTTTATCATTCTTGGATTGTACAAAAAAATATATAAAAGTATCTTTATCTATATTTTAAAATAAACCTCAAAGTGATTTTTTGTTAAAATAACTAAAATATAGATAAAATTAAAAGGTAAATTTATGAGTGATTATATATTAGTAGCAGGAACAGCAAATCCTGAATATGCTGCATTAGTTGCAAAATCTTTAGATAAAGAGTTAGCAGAAGTAGAGGTAAAAAGATTTAGTGATGGTGAAATAAATGTAAATATTGCCCAGTCGGTTAGAGGTAAAGATGTTTTTATTATTCAGCCTACATGTGCTCCTGCAAATGATAATTTAATGGAACTTTTAATTATAGTTGATGCTTTAAAAAGAAGTAGTGCGGGAACAATAAATGCTGTTATTCCTTATTTTGGATATGCAAGACAAGATAAAAAAGCAGCACCTAGAGTTCCTATTACTGCAAAACTAGTAGCTGATATGCTTCAAATAGCTGGTGTTCAAAGAGTTATTACTCTTGATCTACATGCTGCACAAATTCAAGGCTTCTTTGATATTCCAGTAGATCATCTTACAGGTTCAACACTATTTGTAGAATATATAAAATCAAAAAATTTAAAAAACCCAATAATTGCATCGCCAGATGTAGGTGGAGTTGCGCGTGCTAGAACATATGCTGAGTCTTTAGGATATGATCTTGTGATTGTTGATAAGAAAAGAGAAAAAGCAAATGTAAGTGAAGTTATGAATATCATAGGAGATGTTACAGGTCGTGATGTTATTATTCTTGATGATATGGTAGATACTGCTGGAACTTTAACAAAAGCTGCAGATGTACTTAAAAGTAAAGGTGCTACAAGTGTGATGGCATGTTGTACTCATGGAGTTTTAAGTGGTCCTGCTTTTGATAGAATTAGTGCAAGTGCATTAGATGAATTAGTTATTACAGATACAATACCTTTAAGTCAAACTCATGATAAAGTTACAGTATTAACGGCTTCAGAGATCACTGCAAGAACTATAAAAAGAATATATACAAAAGAATCAATTCAAAGTATATTTATATAAAAGGAAAAATATGAAAAAAATAATTATATCTACAATTGCATTATCTAGTTTATTATTAGCTAGTGAGTACAAATATGAAATAACACCTATGATAGGTTATGTTGATACAAAAGAGCATGTAGATTTAGAAGATCATAAAACTGCAGGTGTTGCAGTTGCTATCAATCGAGATAAAGATTGTAAATTTGATCAAATTGAGATAGGGCTATTACAATCTATTAATGTAGATTATGAAAATAGTTTAGAAGATACTGATATTACACAACTTTTTGTAAATGGTATAAAAGCATATTCTTTAAATGATAAATTTAAACTATATGCACTAGCTGGATTGGGTTACGAGTATATAGATAGAAATATTGCAGGTAATGATAGCTCTGCATTATTTAATTATGGTGTTGGAATAAAATATGCTATTAGTGATCGTATGTCCTTAAAATTAGATGCAAGACATCAGTTGAAATTTGATGGTGATAAAAATATTTTATATACTTTTGGATTATCAATACCATTTGGAGAAAAAGCTTTAAAAAAAGTAGAAAAAAAAGAAACTATTGTAGAATTAGATAGTGATAATGATGGAGTTATAGATTCAAAAGATAACTGTCCGACTACTCCTGTAAATACAAAAGTGGATGATAGTGGTTGTGCAATTATACTTGATGGTGATAATGATGGAGTTATAGATTCAAAAGATAAATGTTTAACTACACCAGTTGGTGCTAAAGTAGATAATTCAGGATGTAAAATACTTAATAAACCAGAAAATTTGGGTGTAGTATTTGAAACTAATAGTGCAAAAATAAAAAGTAGTGATATTTCAAAATTTAAAAAATATGTTGAGTATTTAAATTTAGTACCAGATGCTATTATAATTATAGAAGCACATACTGATTCTCTAGGAAATGCAGAATATAATTTAAAATTATCTCAAAAAAGAGCAAATAGTGCAAAAGTACTATTGGTAAAAATGGGAATATCTGAATCAAGAATAGAAGCTAAAGGTTATGGGGAGTCAAAACCAAAAGTATCTAATGATACTGCCAAAAATAGACAAATAAATAGAAGAGTTACAGCTAGAATAGCTAATTAAATAGTAGATTAGGAAAAATCAATTGCAAAATAAAATAAGAAACTTTAGTATCATTGCCCATATTGACCATGGTAAAAGTACATTAGCCGATAGAATTATACAAGAGTGTGGTAGTGTCGCAGATAGAGATATGTCTGCACAAGTTATGGATACAATGGATATTGAAAAAGAGCGTGGTATCACAATAAAAGCACAAAGTGTAAGATTGAACTATGAAAAAGATGGAAAACATTATATTTTAAATCTTATTGATACTCCGGGTCATGTTGATTTTTCTTATGAAGTAAGTAGAAGTTTAGCTTCTTCAGAAGGTGCATTATTAATTATAGATGCTACTCAAGGTGTAGAAGCTCAAACTATAGCAAATGTATACATTGCAATGGAAAATGATCTTACTTTAATGCCAGTTGTAAATAAGATTGATTTACCTAGTGCTGATCCTATGAGAGTTTTAGAGGAAACTGAAGATGCTATTGGTCTTGATTGTACTGAACACAATCTAATATCAGCTAAAACTGGAGTAGGGGTAAGAGAATTAATTGATGCTATAGTTGATAGGTTGCCACCACCAAATGGTGATGAAACTGCATCAACAAAAGCTCTTATTTATGATAGTTGGTTTGATAATTATCTTGGTGCATTAGCACTTGTTCGAGTATATGAAGGTAGTATAAAAAAAGGACAAATGCTTCGTATGATGAATACGGGATATGAGCATAAAGTTTTAGATCTAATGTACCCTCATCCTATAAAACAAGTGAAAACAAATGAGATTAAAACTGGGGAGATAGGTATAGTTGTTCTTGGTCTTAAAACTACAGAAGCAATTGCAGTTGGTGATACAATGACAGATGCAAAAAATCCAACAGCAGAGATTATTGATGGATTTGAACCTGCAAAGCCATTTGTATTTGCAGGACTTTACCCAATAGATACGGATAAATTTGAAGATTTAAGAGATGCCTTAGAGAGATTACAATTAAATGATAGCTCAATATCTTTTGAACCTGAAAGTTCAGCTGCTTTAGGAAGTGGTTTTAGAACGGGATTTTTAGGTATGCTTCATATGGAAGTTATTAAAGAAAGATTAGAAAGAGAATTTAATCTTGATCTAATAGCAACTGCACCAACAGTTGTATATAAAGTTTTAACAACTTCAGGTGAAGAACTTATGATTCAAAATCCTTATGAATTACCAAAAGTTAATCATATAGAAACTATATCTGAACCTTATGTAAAAGCAACTATTTTAGTTCCTGATGAATTTTTAGGAAATGTAATTACACTACTTAATAATAAGCGTGGAATTCAAATAAAAATGGATTATATCAACCAAAGAGTTCTATTAGAGTATGATATTCCTATGAATGAGATTGTGATGGATTTTTATGATAGGTTAAAATCTACAACAAAGGGTTATGCGTCATTTGACTATGAGGTTACTGGATTTAGACCTGGAAATCTTAAGAAACTTGATGTTTTAGTAGCTGGTGAACCTGTAGATGCTTTAAGTATTATTGTACCAGAAGAGAAAGCGCAAGCTAGGGGTAGAGTATTTGTTAAACAACTTAAAGAATTAATACCTCGTCAACTTTTTGAAGTAGCAATTCAAGCTAGTATTGGAAAAGATATCATTGCCCGAGAAACTGTAAAATCTACTGGTAAAAATGTAACAGCAAAATGTTATGGTGGAGATATTACAAGAAAAAGAAAACTACTAGAAAAACAAAAAGCTGGTAAAAAAAGAATGAAATCAATTGGGAAAGTAAGTGTTCCTCAAGAAGCATTTATGGCAGTATTAAAATTAGATTAGAGAAATAAATATGAATATAAAATTGAAACAACTAATTGAAGGTAATTATTTTCAGAATTTTATAATTGGATTGATAATTATCAATGGTATAACAATGGGCTTAGAAACTTCTAAGTCGATTATGTCTGAATATAGTGGCCTATTACATATGTTTGATAAGTTTGTAATAACAATATTTACAATAGAGATAATATTAAGAGTATATGTAAATAGATTATCTTTTTTTAAAGATGCTTGGAGTTTATTTGACTTTACAATTGTTGCGATATCTTTAGTTCCTGCAAGTGCAGGCTTTGAGATACTAAGAATTTTAAGAGTTTTGAGACTATTAAGGCTTATTACAGTAGTTCCTCAAATGAAAAAGATTGTAATGGCTCTTGTTCAAGTTATTCCTGGAATGGCTTCAATTGGGGCATTATTATCTTTACTATTTTATATTTTTGCAATAATGGCTACACAACTTTATGGAGAAACATTTCCTCAGTGGTTTGGAACTTTGGGTGAAACATTTTATACATTATTTCAAATTATGACATTAGAATCTTGGTCAATGGGGATTGCCCGTCCTGTTATGGAAGTACATCCATATGCATGGATTTTTTTTATTAATTTTGTACTTATAGCAACTTTTATAATGATTAACCTTATTATAGCAGTTGTTGTAGATGCAATGGGTGAACTAAATAATGATGAAGAAACTCATATTGTAGAAGAGATTCAAGATAGTGAGAATCATACGAAGCAAGAAGTTGAACAACTTAGAATTGAGATTAAAGAATTAAAAGAGTTAATTCTTCTTCAAAATAAGAGTTAATTTTTTAACTCTTATTTTTTAGTTTAAGAACAATGTCCTCCCCCCCCCACAACATTGAGAAGATGTTTGTTTTGGATTTACCGCTATAGTAAAATTATTTCCATTTTCTGATACTTCAAATTCATGTTTTTGACAAAATTTTCCAGATGAACTAATTAAAAAGTCTTGATATATTGATGATAAATTACTCATAAAATTCCTTAGTATTATAAGTATATATTATATCTAAATAGTGGTTTAAAGATGCTTGTAAATACGATAAATAAAGGGTTTATTAACAATTTATAAAGTATATTATTTTGATAAAATTTAGTGAATATATCTTTTTTTGGCATGAGTTATTTTGTAACAGATATTAGTTAGTTGATTTTTCATTATCGTAACATCAGTAAATTACTCTATCTGATATTGTTTATTACTTTAAATTTGTAAAATATTGTGTAT
>CAZLZQ010000016.1:0-25502 GCA_964564065.1 uncultured Arcobacteraceae bacterium
AAAATTTTGGTCCACACATAGAACAAAATTCTGCTTCTTTAAATACATCTTGAGGTAATGTTTCATCATGATACTCTTTTGCTCTATCACCATCAAGTGCTAGTTCAAATTGTTTATTCCAGTCAAAGTTATATCTAGCATCACTCATCTCATCATCTATATCAGTAGCATTTTTTCTACCTCTACCAATATCTGCAGCATGAGCAGCTATCTTATAAGCTATGATACCCTCTCTTACATCATTTGCATCAGGTAAACCTAAATGCTCTTTTGGAGTTACATAACAAAGCATACTACAACCATGCCATCCACCAATAGCTGCACCAATTGCAGAAGTTATATGATCATATCCAGCTCCAATATCAGTAACTAAAGGACCAAGAATATAAAAAGGAGCCTCGTGACAATATTCTCTTTCAAGTTTCATATTTCTCTCAATTTCATTGATAGGAACATGTCCTGGACCTTCTATCATAACTTGAACATCTTTTTCCCAAGCTCTAAGTGTTAATTCACCTAATACTTTAAGTTCATTTAATTGAGCAGGATCAGAAGCATCAGCTAAACAACCTGGTCTTAAACTATCACCTAAAGATAAAGCAACATCATATTTTGCACAAATTTCTAAGATATCATCATATGCATCATAAAATGGATTTTCTTTATGATAATGCATCATCCAAGATGCCATAAGAGAACCACCTCTTGAAACTATTCCCATTTTTCTTTGTGCAATTAATGGCATATTTTCAAGTAAAAAACCAGCATGAATTGTAAAGTATGAAACACCTTGTTTTGCTTGTTTTTCTAAAGTTGAAAGCATAGCTTCAATTGTAAGATTGTTGATATCATCATCACAATCTTTTATTATTTGATACATTGGAACAGTTCCAATAGGTACATTTGAGTGATTTATAACGGCTTCTCTAATAGCATCTAAATCTCCACCAGTACTAAGATCCATAATAGTATCTGCACCATATTTTAAACACATATCAACTTTTTCTAGCTCACCTTCTATATCTGAAGCTAATGCAGATGAACCAATATTTGCATTTATTTTACATAAGCTTGCAATACCTATTGCCATAGGTTTCATATTTTTATGATTTATATTTGCAGGAATTATCATTCTTCCTTTTGCAACTTCTTTTCTAATCAATTCTGGATCAAGATTTTCAATTTGGGCTACATACTCCATCTCTTCAGTTATACGACCCTGTTTTGCGTAATACATTTGAGTTCTTACAGCATCATCTTTATATTTATCTAACCAATCTCTCATAATATATATTCCTATAATTTAATTTTTTATTCAATTTTTACGATTATATCTAAGTTTTATTTAGCTTTTCTTAGTTTGAATGTTTAATAACTATAAATAAATTTATATATCTATACCATCCCAAAACTCATCATAATCAAGGTTTGTCATAGCATTTTCATCCTCTTGATTTTTTTCCATTAATTTTTTTTGCTGAGTATCAAAGTATTGCTCTAGTGCTTCATTTAATATTGTACTATGATCCTTTTTTAGTATTTCACTAAAAAGATGTAAGTTTTCTATTGTTGTACTGTTTAGTTTAAAATTTATGTTATCATTCATATTGATATTATAACCAATTTAAGGAAAGTTTTTGAACAATTTAATAGATTTTAGTTATATAAACATAAAAGATAAAGAATTAGTAAATATTTTTTTATCATCAAAAAATGTTAAAAAATATATATTAGGGATAAATAAATTTACAAAATCAGTTCTAAAGCATATAGAAGTTGATGGTATTATTGATGATTTTACAAGAGTTCAAAGCTCTAGAAAAAAAGAGATTCTTAAAATAGAAGATGTACCTAATGATGCATTGATACTTTGGACAGCATCTGGAAGTCCATTAGAAGTTAAAAAAAGACTTGATAAGATGGGATTTAGAAATTTTAGTTATTTGGCTTTTTATAGATATAGTGAGCTAGTTTTGGCAGATCCACCATTTATAATTGATTTTAAAGATGATTTTAGTACGAACTACAGTATGTATAAATATACATACTTATTATTAGAAGATGATATATCTAAAGAGGTATTTGAAAAAGTTATAAATTTTAAAATCTCTTTTGATTATGGCTTTATGGATGGTTTTATAAATGATTTTGAAGGGCAATATTTTAATAAAAATATTGTTCCACCTATTAAAAATATTGTATTTTTAGATGGGGGAGGATATGTGGGTGATACAACGCCAAATATTATAAAAAATTATCCAGATTTCAAAAAGATATATCTTGTAGAACCAAATGAATTACATATAAATATAGCAAAGAGGGATTTTGGAGATATTAAAAATATAGAATTTATAAACTGTGGTTTATCGAATAAGAAAGTAATATTAGAAGATACCCAAGATATAAAAAATAATTGTAATCATAATTTTAAAGCACAAAATTTAAATACTATTGACAATATTGTAAAAGAAAAAGTAGACTTTATCAAACTAGATATTGAGGGTGCTGAGCAAGATGCAATTGATGGTGCAAAAGATACTATAAAAAATGATAAACCAATATTGGCAATATGTATTTATCATAAAGCTGAGGATTGGTATAAAATACCTCAAAAAGTTTTAGATATAAATAGTGAATATAAAATATATTTAAGACACTATATGGAAGGTATTTATGAAACTGTAATGTATTTTATACCATACAATAAAAAGATATAAAAAAAGGGAAGTGAATTAAATCACTTCCCTTTTTAAAGTTATAATATTTAACTAAATATTATAATGCATCTTCATGTGAAGCTAGATACTCAGCAACACCTTCAGTTGATGCTTTCATACCATCATCACCTTTTACCCAACCAGCTGGACAAACTTCACCAAACTCGTTTGTAAATAACATAGTATCAACCATTCTGATCATCTCATCAATATTTCTTCCTAGTGGTAAGTCGTTGATAACTGCATGTCTGATTGTACCATCAGCATCAATTAAAAATGAACCTCTAAGAGCTACTCCACCATCTAAAAGAACATCATATGCTCTTGAGATATCTTTTGTTAAGTCAGCTACTAAAGGCATATTAACTCTTCCAATACCACCTTGATTTACTGGAGTTTCTCTCCATGCAAAGTGTGAAAATTGTGAATCAACAGAAACACCAATAACATTTACACCTCTTTCTTTAAAATCAGCTACTCTTTTAGAGAATGCAATGATTTCAGAAGGACATACAAAAGTAAAGTCTAATGGATAAAAGAAAAGTACTGTACCTTTTTCACCAAAGTTTTCTGATAATTTAAAATCTTCTACGATTTGACCGTCTGCTAATACAGTTGTTGCTGTAAAGTCTGGAGCTTGTTTTGTTACTAACATATTTATATTCCTTGTTTTGTTTTATTGTTGAAATTATATCTTAGAAAAATTAATTTACTATTATCTAAATAATAAACTTTTTCCTTTAAGAATAATTTTATTTTACTTTATATTTATTTTTTACTATTTAGTCTTGATTGGTATTCTTGACCATGTTTACATACTGGACATACTTTTAAAGCTTTCTTTCCATAATGTACATGTCCACAAATTTCACAAATCCAAGCTTCTTCACCCTCTTCATTTTTAAATTCATTGTCATTTACTAATCTCTCAAGTAACTCTTTAAACATATTTTCATGTTCAATCTCAATTTTACCAATACCATCAAAAAGTTTTGCAGCTTCTTTATGACCTTCCTCTTTAGCTATTTTAGCAAAATCAGGATACATAGTTGTATTTTCATAAGATTCTCCATCTATTGCCATTTGTAGATTTGCTTTTGTATCTCCAAAACTATCTTCACTATTATTTACCATTCTATTATGTAATGATAATTCAAGTTTTGCATGTACTTTTTCATTATTTGCTGCTCTTTGAAAATGTTCAGCTATATCTCTATATCCCTCTTTTTGTGCTACTTTAGCAAAATATTCATATTTATTTCTAGCTTGAGATTCACCTGCAAATGATTTATTTAGATTTACTAGTGTTAAATTTGATGTACACATCTCCATAGCTTCACCACAACAATGTAGTTCTCCACCACCTACATTTTGTACCTCTATAACATTACCACATTTATTACATTTATAACTTTCATATTGTCTCATTTTAATTTCCTTATTTATTATCTAATGGATAATTTTTTTCCATTAGAAATAATATGATAATAATTCTTATTTTAACATTAATTTAAATTATTAAAGGAGAATTATTATTAATTAAAAATATTAATTCTTAAATTTTTTAGTATACTAACACTTATGAATAACTATACAACTATATTAAGAGAACATAATTTAAAAGCTACACCTCAAAGGTTAGCTCTATTAGAGATAATATTTTTACATGGACATATAAATGTTGATAGATTATATGAAGATGTCAAAAAGAAATTTAATTCTATATCATTAGCTACAATTTATAAAAATATAAATGCAATGACAAAAAATATGATACTTTTTGAAGTGAAACTGCCAAATGAAAAATCTGTTTATGAGATAGTAAAAGAAAAACATTCTCATCTGTTGTGTACAAAGTGTGGAGAGGTACAAGATATTGAAATAGATACTAAAAATATCGTATCTGATATATCCTCAAAATATACTTTTAATATTGAACAAAGTGATTTAGTCTTTTCAGGTTATTGTAAAAATTGCCAGTAAAATATATTTTTATTTTACTGCACTAAATAAAAATATACCTAATATTACAATTAGAATTCCACTTATTGCTTCTAAAATATAAGCTTTTTTATTGACAAAGTTTGATGTTTTATTTGCGAAAAGTACTGATAAGATCCCTACAACTGAAATAGTAAGTCCCATCCCTATGCTCATAGCAATAGCAGCAAGTATCCCTAAAATAAATTGTTTTAACATAATACAAAATAAAACTATAGTCATAACACCAGGACAAGGTACTAGTCCTACTCCCAAAGCTACTGCATATTTACTTTTTTGTTCAGGAATATTATCATCATGACAAGGTTTATATTTCTCTTTTATAGCTCCATATATTAGGTATAGACCAACCATAATAATCATTATTGATGATATCATCATAGCAGTATTTGAAAATTCATTAAAATTTTGTCTAAACATGGTTTTTAAAATAAAAAATAATGAAAATGTTACAACTATTGCAGAAATTGCATGTATGATGGAGATCATATATCCCAGTTTAAATGCCTCTTTATAGTCACCTTTTCCTTTACTAAAATAAAGTGCCACCAAAGCTTTACCGTGACCAGGTCCTGCTGCATGAATAAGTCCATATAAAAATGCGATTCCTATAACTAAACTATAAATACTTAAATAGTTTTCATCATTTATATCTCTAATGTTAGTTGCTATAATTCTATTTAACTCATATTGCCATATAACTATATGTTTTATAATTTCATTGTATATCTCTATCATTCAAATTCCAATCTATATCCAAAGTATATGTCATTGTCTACATCACTTACTTTATATTTTATTTTTGAAGTTATAAACTCTTTTTTAAGAACAAGTGCTGTAAACATATCTTCATCATAAAGCTCTATTTTTATTTTACTTTTATCATAATTAAAATTTAAATCAAATTGGTATACGACTCTCATATTTTCAATATAGGATTTGAAATTTATAGGTTTTGCAAATTGTGATTTATTCTCTATTTTAATATTAGTATAATAATTAAATTGTTTTAGATAGTCAAAATAGTTTGTTTTTATATATTCCATCTCATTTTTATCAATTTTTCCATCCATATTTTGATCAAATTCCATAATAAGAAGTTGTGAAGTCATATCATCAAATATCCATTTAAAATTTATACTTTTTATTTTTTGATTTTCTGATTTGACATTTGCATATACATCTAAAAAAGTATGTGGATGTGCAAATAAAAATAGTGGTAATATAAAGAAAATATATGTTAGTTTTTTCATTTTGTATTATAACTAATTTAAACTTTAGCTATATCAGCAAGGGTAGTATTGATAAACATATCTAAAACTGATATTTTTGGTTCTCTCCATCTATCATGCATAGCACATTTTTTAGTTTCATTACATGTTCCTAATCCTAAAAGACAGTTTTTACTATGTAGGCACTCTTTAACTGCATTTAAAATATCAAGAATTTTAATTTGTGATGCTTCTTTTGCAATAGAGTATCCCCCTTCTCTACCTCTTATTGATACAATAATATTTGCATCTACTAGTTGAGTCATTATTTTAGCAAGATATTTATAAGGGATTGAAAGTTTTTCAGATATTATTTTTGCATTAAATAATTTATTTGAGTCATTATTTACAATAAAAGTCATAATCCTAATTGCATATTGAGAAGTGGTATTTAATTTCATAAATAGTATCCAAGTGCTATAAATGTGATAATAGTAATTAACCAAATTGTAGGGATAAATCTATATATACCATCTACACTATTTAAACCCATAAAATATTCTATAACTAATCCACCTTTAAAAAAGGTAGTAAGAAGTAGTATTCCTATTATTAAAGTTGATTCTAATTTAAACCAGCCAATAAAAAATGCAAATATTGTAAAAATAACTAAAGCTGTATATACTTTTGTAAATTTATCCATCTTCTTACCTTATCACATAAATTAAAGGAAATAAAACTATCCAAAGTAGATCGACCATATGCCAATAAGATGCACCAGTTTCAAGACCTTTATGATTATCTTTTGTATAGCCACCTAGCTTAGTTTTTTGATATAAATTATACAATATTATCATACCTAATATCACATGCATAAAATGAAACATTGTAAGTAAAAAATAGAACATAAAAAACTTATTTGTACTTAAGTTTATTCCATCTTGATATTTTCCAATAAATTCTGACATTTTTATAACTAAAAAAATACCACCTAAACCAATAGCACTTAAGAGCCATCTTTGAGCTTTTTGTATAGCTTCTTCTATATCTAGAGTTTTTATCGCATCGACTGCTTTAACTACAAAATAACTACTTGTTATTAGAATGATAGTGTTTACAAAACCAGCTCTTGTATCTAGTAAGAGTTGAGAACTATTAAATAGATCTATGTCAGCTCGTCTAGAATAAATATATCCTAAAAAGAATAATCCAAAAGTAAGTAGTTCAATATATATTATGATCCAAATAGCAAAATCACCAGGTGGATATTTATTTTTAATCTTGTTCATTTAAAAGTTTATAATAAATTGATTTAAATATCACTTTAAAATATTCTTAACAGTAAAAGGAAACTTAAAGTTTTATTAAGATAAAATTAAATACTACAAAGCGTGACCTGTGGGAACCCACACTTTCACAAAAGTTCCAATATCTCATTGCATTGTTAAAATATAAATTATTAATAGGAAAAATTATGGAAAAAATTATAGATATTATAGATTCGATTGCTTATGAAAAAGGACTAAAAATTTCAGAGGTTGAAGAGGCTTTAAAAGAGTCTTTGATAAAAACAGCACATAAAATGGTAGATGAAACACTTATATACGAAGCTGAGATTATTAGAGAAACAAAAGAGTTAAAGTTATCTCAAAAAATTGAAGTTGTTGAAAATGATGATAAAAGATTAACAGGTGAAGTAAGAGCTGAACCTACAGAGAGACAAAAAGAGAGAGATCAAGAGGGAAATCTAATTAATGCTGAAAACTTTTTACCTTTAGATGAAGCTAAAAAAATTGATCCAGATTTAGAGATTGGTGATTTTCTTAGTTATGATTTAGAATTTGAATCTATGGGAAGAAATGCTGCTACAATATTATTTTCCAATTTAGAGTATAGATTACAAAGACATGTTGAAGATAATATATATAATAAATATAATGATCAAGTAGGTGATACAATTTTAACAGTTGTAACTTTTATAGATAGTAATGATAATACATTTGTAGAGATTGGTGAAGTAAAAGGTATCATGCCTAGAAAAAATAGAATAAAAGGTGAAAGCTTTAAAGTTGGAGATGCACTTAAAGCAGTTGTAAGAAGAGTAAATATTGATCCTAAACAGGGATTAACAGTTGAAATATCAAGAACTAGTCCAAAGTTTTTAGAGAGTTTACTTGCTCTTGAAGTTCCAGAACTTAAAGATGAAAAGATAAAAATAGAGAGTAGTGCAAGAATCCCAGGAAGTCGTGCAAAAATTGCTTTAACATCAAATGAACCAAATATTGATCCAATTGGTGCAGTTGTTGGGGTAAAAGGTGTTCGTATAAATGCAGTTAGTCAGCAGTTGGCTGGTGAAAATATTGACTGTATTGAGTATACACCTATTAAAGAGATGTTTGTAGCTAGAAGTTTAAGTCCTGCTATGGTAAAAAGTGTAAAAATTGAAGAGGGGAAAGGTAAAGATGGAAAAGATAAAGCTATCGTTACTATCTCTGAAGATCAAAAAAGTAGAGCAATAGGAAAAGTAGGTTTAAATATAAGACTTGCATCTATGCTTACAAAATGTGAGATTGAATTAAATGTATTAGAGGGTGAAGCAACTGTTACAGCGGAAGATGGTATGAAAACACCAGAAACAAAATCAACTGATACTTCAGGTTTAGAGGCTTTATTTAACTAATGAAAAGAGATATTTTACTTTTTGATAGTGTAAAAAAAGATAAAGTTATTTTTGAATCTCAAGAGAAAAATAAAGTAACTATATATGTGTGTGGACCTACAGTATATGATGATGCACATTTAGGACATGCCAGAAGTGCTATAGTTTTTGATCTTTTACATAGAGTTTTAAAAGCAAATGATTATGATGTAACTATGGCTAAAAATTTTACAGATATTGATGATAAGATTATCAAAAAAGTATCTTTAACTGGAAAATCACTTGAAGATATAACTACTTTTTATATAAATAGTTATAAAAAAGATATGAACTCTTTAAATATTTTACCAAATACGATTGAGCCATATGCAACACAAAATATATCATCAATGGTAAATATGATAGAAAAACTTTTAAAAGAAGATAAAGCATATATTTTAGATGATGGTGTTTATTTAGATACATCAAAAGATAAAAAATATGGTTCTATTTCTCATCGTGCAAGTGATGAAAATTCACAAGCTAGAGTTGAATCAAATAATAAAAAGAGAGATCAAAAAGATTTTGCATTATGGAAGTTTTTTTCATCTGATCAGATAGGCTATGATACATCATTTGGATATGGAAGACCAGGATGGCATATAGAGTGTAGTGCTATGATAAATAAACATTTAGCAAAAGTAGATTTACCATATTCTATTGATATTCATGGAGGTGGAGCTGATCTACTTTTTCCTCATCATGAAAATGAGGCTTGTCAAACAAGATGTTGTCAATCTCAGGAGTTATCAAAGTATTGGATGCATAATGGCTTTGTAAATATTAATGGGCAGAAGATGTCAAAGTCTTTGGGAAATAGTTTTTTCCTAAAAGATGCACTAGATAAGTACGATGGTGAAGTTATAAGATTTTATATGATGACTACACATTATCGTTCAGATTTTAGTTTTAGTGAAGATGATCTATTGAGTAGTAAAAAAAGGCTAGACAAACTTTATAGAGTTAAAAAAAGAGTTTATGGATTAGGATCAAGTAAAGTAAATAAAGAGTTAGAAAATAATTTATTTGAGGCATTAAATGATGATATGAATACATCAAGAGCTTTAGCATTTGTTGATGAATTTATCTCAATATCTAACGATAAACTAGATGTTGAACCAAAAAATAAGAATCTAAAGAAAGAGATAGTTTCAACTATAGACTTTATATCAATTATTTTAGGAGTAGGGTCAAAAGATAGTTATGAGTATTTTCAATTTGGAATATCAAATGATGAAAAAGAAAAAATAGAACTTTTGATATCACAAAGAGTAGAAGCAAAAAAAGAAAAAGATTTTGAATTAAGTGATAAAATAAGAGATGAAATATCTAATATGGGAATATCACTTATGGATAGTGCAAATGGCACATTATGGGAAAAAATTAACTAAATTATAATAAGGAATAAAATATGGCAATAACAAGATTTGCACCAAGTCCAACTGGATATTTACATATAGGTGGTTTAAGAACTGCACTTTATAGTTATCTATGGGCTAAGAAAACAAAAGGTGAGTTTAAACTTAGAATAGAAGATACAGATGCTGCTAGAAATAGCGAAGATGCAGTAAAAGCTATTATTGAAGCTTTTGATTGGACAGGCATGGATAGTGATTGTAAGATTGAATATCAATCAAAAAGATTTGATATCTATTCTAAATATGTTAAACAACTTTTAGATGAGGGTAAAGCTTATAAATGTTATATGAGTAGAGATGAACTTGATGCATTAAGAGAAAAGCAGATGGCAGCAAAGATAACTACAAGATATGATGGTACATGGAGACCAGAAGATGGAAAAGTATTACCTTCTATTCCTGATGGTCTTGAACCAGTTATTAGAATAAAAGCACCTACTGATGAGATGATAGAATTTGAAGATGGTGTAAAAGGTTCTATGAAATTTACAGCAGATCAAGTTGATGATTTTGTTATTGCTAGAAGTAACGGAGCTCCTACATATAATTTTGTTGTTGCTATTGATGATGCTCTAATGGGTATGACTGATGTATTAAGAGGTGATGATCATCTTTCTAATACTCCTAAACAAATTGTTGTTTATAAGTTATTGGGATTTGATATACCTAAGTTTTATCATATTCCAATGATAAATAATCCATCAGGAAAAAAACTATCTAAAAGAGATGGTGCTATGGATGTAATGGAGTATAAAAGACTTGGTTATTTACCAGAAGCTCTTTTAAACTTTTTAGTTCGTTTAGGTTGGAGTCATGGAGATCAAGAGATCTTTAGTATGGAAGAGATGCTTGAGCTTTTTGATCCATCAAATATAAATAAATCAGCATCAGCATATAATACAGAAAAATTAAATTGGTTAAATGCGCACTATATAAAAAATGTATCAAATGATAGATTAGCAGAAGATCTTAAATTTCATGATTGTGATATTCACGGGCATGATAAAAAAGAGATGGTTCTTGATCTTTGTAAAGAGCGTGTAAATACACTTGTAGAATTAAAAGATGCTATATCAAATATTTTAACTGTACCATCATCTTATGAAAAAAAAGGTGTTAAGAAGTTTATTAAAGAGACTACTTATGATATGTTAAATTCATATGTTTCGTTACTTAATTCACCAGAAAATGAACTTCATTTAGCTTGTGATATTGAATCTATTACAAAACCATTTATAGTAGAAAATGGATTAAAAT
The DNA here is from genome assembly GCA_964564065.1 of uncultured Arcobacteraceae bacterium. GTDB lineage: Bacteria > Campylobacterota > Campylobacteria > Campylobacterales > Arcobacteraceae > JAIOSF01. The sequence continues at coordinate 11,303 of CAZLZQ010000016.1, forward strand.
TTCCTCAGCTATTCCAGCCAATAAGAATAGCTCTTACAGGTGGTACGCAAGCTCCTTCAGTATATGATGTTATAGCAATATTAGGTGTAGAAGAAACTATAAAAAGAATAAATATTGCTATAGAAAAAAACTTTGATAAAGAGGTATCAAATGATTAAAATTTGGCATAACAATAGATGTAGTAAATCAAGAGAAGCTAAAGCTATTTTAGAAGAATCTAAAGTAGAGTTTGAAGTATTTGAATATCTTAAAAATGAGTTCTCAAAAGAGGAATTACTTAAAGTAATGGCACAATTAAATATCAAAGATATTAAAGATATGCTTCGTAAAAAAGAGGTAGAGTATAAAGAACTTGATATTGAAAATAAAAATCAAAATGAGATTTTAGATTTAGTTATAAAAACTCCAAAATTAGTAGAAAGACCTATTATCATAAAAGATAATAAGGCTGTTATTGCAAGACCTATGGAAAATCTTACAAATTTATTAGGATAAAATATGAGTAATAAAAAATATTTTTTAAAAAAGATCTCTAACTATGCAATTGTTGGTGGACTAGGTGCCTCTTTATTAGTTGCATTTAGTGGTTGTGAAGATAAAAGAGACAATAATGGAAATAATGACACTATAACAAATGCTTCGCAAAAGCAAGGTGCATTTGTAATTGTTGAAAAAACATCACAAGGTGGCTATCAAATTGTTGATGAATATCCAAGTAGTAGAACAACTATTGTTTTAAGAGAAGGACAAAATGAGAGAATATTATCAAAAGCTGAAATTGATCAGTTAGTAGCTCAAGAAGCTATAAAAATTGATAATGGCACATCTAATCTTACAAATCCAAATTCAATAAGTTCTGGTTATGGAGGAATGGGTTTAGGTGAAACTATACTAGCTTCAGCTGCTGGTGCTATGTTAGGTGCTTATATAGGTAATAAACTGTTTAATAATAGTAACTATCAAAGTAAAAGAAGAACAAGCTATAAATCACCTTCTACATACTCAAGAAGTGTTAATAGTTTCAATAAAGCAAAATCATCTTCATATTCTAAAAAATCATCAAGTAGTAAAAAAAGTGGATTTTTTGGAGGATCGAAAAGTTCAAGTTCTAGAAGTTTTTTTGGAGGGTAGATTAAAATCTCCCTCTAAAATTATTTTATATTAATCTTCTTTTTTATTGTTATAGATAAAAAATCCAGCCATTCCACCAAAAAGTACGATTGTTAAAAATCCTACCATTATTAAATCAAGAGTTCCCATTATTTTGTTCCTTTTCTTTTAATTGTCCACATGCTGCACTAATATCAATACCCTTAGATTCTCTTATTGTACACGTAAGTTTTTTGCTTAGTAAATAATCTTGGAATTTTACCATACTATTTTTTGAGGGTCTTTCATATGTTGTACCCTCAAATGGATTAAAAAATATTAGATTAACTTTTGCATCAATTCCTGATAATAGTTTTACAAGTTTATCTGCAGATTTTATATCATCATTTTTATCTTTAATCACAAGATATTCAAACATAACTTTTTTTCTTGTATCAATTGGGAATTTTTTAACTGCATCAATAATAGACTGAATATTATATGCTTTATTCATAGGAATTAGTTCACTTCTTAATCCATCATCAACTGCATGTAAAGATATAGCTAATTGAACTCCAAGATCTAGTTCTCCTAGCTTTTCTATTTTAGAGCTGATTCCACTTGTAGATATTGTTTGTCTTCTTGTAGCTATAGATAATCCATCGGGTTGTGCTATTATGTTAATAGCCTGTATAAGGTTCTCAAAGTTATCAAGAGGCTCTCCCATACCCATATAAACAATATTTACAGATCTATTTTCATCTATGTCATTATCATTTTTTAAGTAACTTATTTGTGTTACTATTTCCCCTGCAGTTAGATCTCTTACAAATCCACCTTTAGCAGTAAGACAGAAAGAACATCCAACTTTACAACCAACTTGTGATGATACACAAAAAGTATATTGCTCACTTTTTGTAATATTTCCCTTTTCATCTTTTTGTTTATCTTTCATAAGAAGTAAAACTGCTTCAGCAGTTTTACCATCTTTGTATTCAAATAGATATTTTTTAGTTCCATCTGAACTCTTTTCTATTTTTATTACTTTGCAAATATCAATTGGAAAATTAGTTTTTAAACTTTCTCTTAAATCTTTTGGGATATTTTTCATATCATCATATGAAGTGATATATTTTTTGTATATCCAGTTATATATCTGTTTTGCTCTAAAACTAGGTTTTACTTTATCTTGTAGCTCTTTTAATCTGTAGTCATATATTGATCTCATACTATCCTTTCCCATTTGTTCCACGTGGAACAATAATATTCTTCTTTTCTAAATAAGAGACTAACTTATCCATAGCTTTATTATGATTTGATATAAAGTCTTGATGTGCATTTTTATCTGTATAATTTGTTATTATAAAAATACCTTTAACATCTATTTCAAATTCTTGTGCAATTTTAATTATAGAATAAAATTCCATATTTTCAATTCCTATCCCATAACTATTAAACTCTTTTGTTAAATTAAAATTTGTTGATATATAATTTGAAGAATTTACAATAGTATCACTTTTAAATTTTATATCTTCACATTTTAAAACATTGTCAATAGGTGTATATGCATCATCTTTTAGAAAAGACAATTCTATATTTGATGAGTTTGAACTTTCAATAATATCAAATATTTTATATTTATCACTATTATAACTTCCTGCACTTCCTATAAATAAAATATAATCTGGTTTGTCAAATAAACATAATCTAGTCAAGTTCATTGCTGATTCAATAAGTCCTACTCCAACAGTTGTAGCAAATGGAAATATTTCATTTTTACCAGCACAAATAATCATGATAAGTCACCAGATATAACAAAAATGGGATAATCCCCATAATCTTTTTTAATAGTTTGTAAAATTGTAAATTTAATATTTTTAAATCCTTGTGCTTCAAACTCTTTATATAAAGTATCTTCATCAAAACCCAAGTGTTCTACGTCATCATTTCCCATAGAATGAAACTTTCCATCTTCTGTAATCAAGTCAGATATATAAAGTGAACCACCTTTTACTAAAGAGTTTTTAAGTGTACTTATAAAGTTATTTATATCTTTAATATGGTGCATAGTCATATTTGTCGCTATTAAATCAAACTGATTTAATAATATTTTATCTTGATTTATATTATGTTGTTTTGCTTCTATATGTTTAAAATTTAGTTCTTTTGCTTTTTCATTATATCTTTTTACCATCTCAATTGAATAGTCAAGTCCTGTGATAGATTTTACATCTGATGCAAAGCCAAAAGATATTAAACCACTGCCTGAACCATAGTCTAATATATTAAATTGAGATATATCTTTATTTATGTCATTTTTGATATATTCCACAAATTTCATAGCACTTTCTATTCTTTCTGGTTTACTATCCCATTGTTTTGCCAATATATCAAATCTATTTTCCATATTATAATCTCACTGGAATATTGTTTGATGCCAAATATTTTTTAAGATCCATAATATCAATCTCTTTAAAGTGAAATATTGAAGCAGCCAATGCAGCTTCTGCTCCACATTCAAATGCATCTTTTATATGTGCCATTGTTCCTGCTCCACCTGAAGCAATAACAGGTATATCTACAAGTTTACTAATTTGTCCTGTAATATTTGTTTCAAATCCTGCTTTTGTTCCATCGGCATCCATAGAAGTAAGGAGTATTTCCCCTGCCCCTCTATCATATACCTCTTTTGCCCATTGTAAAGCATCTAGACCTGTATCTTCTCTACCACCTTTCACAAATACATGATAACTACCATCTTGCACTCTTTTTACATCTATTGCCACAACAATACATTGACTACCAAATCGTTTTGCACCCTCATTGATAAATTCAGGACGAACTACAGCACTACTATTTATACTAACTTTATCACAACCTACATTTAGTAGATTATATATATCTTCCAGTTTTCTAATACCTCCACCTACAGTTAATGGTATAAAAACCTCTTGTGCTACTTTTTTTACAACATCAACAATAGTATCTCTACCTTCGTGTGATGCTCCAATATCTAAAAAAGTGATCTCATCTGCACCCTCTTGGTTGTATCGTTTTGCAACTTCAACAGGATCACCTGCATCCCTTAGTCCTACAAAGTTTACACCTTTTACTACTCTTCCATTATCTACATCTAGACATGGTATTATTCTTTTTGCGAAATAACTCATATGGCTCCTTTATTGTTTTCTCTTTTTAAATGATTTTCTAAAGTATCAGGCTTTCCTAATAAATATCCTTGTGTATAATTTATCCCTATATCTTTAATAGTTTTTAATATCTCAGGAGTTTCTACAAATTCACCAACTGTTTTTATATCTTGTTTCCAAGCAAATAATTGAATAGTTTCAACAACATCTTTACTATATTTATCTTTATCTATATTTTTTATTAAGCATGCATCAATCTTTAATATATCTGGCTGATAGTCTAGTAATCGTTCAAAATTAGATACTCCTGCACCAAAATCATCAATTGCTATTTGTACACCATAAGATTTTGCTTTTGTTATAAAGTCTTTTACAACTTGAAAATCTTTAACTTGTTCATCTTCTAAAAGTTCAAATATTACTCTATTTGTATGTTCTTTATGTTGTGATAATAGATTTATTATTTTTGATCTAATATGGGGATCTTCTATATCTAATGCAGATAAATTTATAGATATCTCTTTTGATGTTTGAAGTAATGCTTCAAATGAGTTTTCTAAAACAATATTAGTTATTTTACTATAATAACCACTCTCTTTAGCAATATCAAGAAAGAAAAATGGTGATAAGACTTTATCATTTTCATCAATTAATCTAACTAAAGACTCATATTTCTCAATCTTATTAGTTTTATTATTAGTTATTGGTTGAAAGTAGGATACAATTTTTTTATTGTTAATAGCAGTTTGTATCATCTTGATAACTTTTGTATTCTTTATTGCCGTTTCTTTAACTATATCAGTTAAACGATTTGCACAAATTATATGTTTATTATTTTTTGATAGTTGGTTAAGCCCATATGATACATTTTCATATATTTTATTTTTTTCAGTAGAAAAACTAATTACAACAGATAAGTCAAAATCAAAATCATTTACAACAACAATTCCTTGTGTAATATTGTACTGTAACTCCTTTAGAATATTTTCAATTTTATTAGCATCTATGATATCACTTTGCTCTTTAAATAATCCAAAGTCTCCATTATTGAAGTTGATTATTTGTTCAACTAGTAAATTATCAGGTAAATAAGTATATAACATCATACTAAACATCTCTAACATCTGTGCTAAAATATCTTTACTATATATATGTTCTAATGTTTCATAGTTTTCAATTCTTAGGATTGCTAAAAAAGGCTTTTTTGAAGTATATAATAAGTCTTGCATTTGGGTTAATGGACTAGTTACATGAGTAATATCATTTTGTAGTCCGATATACTCTATAATTTTCCCACTACTGTCTACAATTGGACAAATAGTTGTATCAACTCTGTATAAAGTTCCATCTTTTTTTATATTTTTTAGTTGACCAACCCAAATATTTCTTTTTGATATTGTATTCCATAATTCTGTATAAATATCTGTATCCATATCAGAGTATTTCATAAGATTATGTTTTTTCCCTAAAAGATCATCTCTAGTAAAACATGAAACTTCACAGAATTTATCATTTACATAAAATATATTACCATTTAGATCGGTTTTTGAAACCATTATATGCTTATAATGATCTTGCATTTTGGACTGTTTAATAGAGTTAATTACTTCTACTGCAGATTCTATAGTTTCTAAAAATTCCATTACAACTATAGGCTTTATAGCGTAACCTTTTACACCTAGTTTAACAGATTCTAAAAAAGTATCATTATCTGAATAAGCCGTAAGCATAATGGTATAAATATTTTTATTAAGATCATCTTTTATTTTTCTAATCATCTCTATACCATTTAATTTTGGCATATTTATATCTGTAACGATTAAATCTAAATCATTATTTTTAATAAATTCTAACCCCTCAAAGCCATCTTTAGCATGAATAATATTAGGAAAAAATTTTCTAAAGATATTCATCATAGATTTCGCAGCAGATAAATCATCTTCTACATATAAAACTTTAATATCTTTACAATCTTCAATTTTAAGCATTATTCCTCCTATTTATTATATGTATAATACCATATTCGCAATTAGATACTTATTTTACAATCAAATTGTTCTATGTGGAACAATATTCTATTATCTAACTATAAGTAAACTTTAGCTAGACTAAGCAGCATATGAAAAATGTAAAAGCAAAAAAGAGATTTGGACAGAATTTCTTAAAAGATGACAATGTACTGATCGAGATCATCCAATCGATGCCCAAAAATGATAATCATATCGTAGAAATTGGGCCTGGCTTAGGTGATTTGACAAAGAAACTTGTCAAGTGCAAAGATGTAACAGCCTACGAGGTAGATAGAGATTTATACTCTATTTTGCAAAAAGAGTTTCAAAAAGAGTTAGATTCTAGTAGATTAAATATCATATTAGGTGATGTTTTAGATAAGTGGAATGCTGACCAATCGCTATACGGTAGTAAATATGACTTAATTGCAAACTTACCATACTATATTGCGACAAATATTATTTTAAATGGATACGAAGACGAGAATTGTGAGCATATTATCGTTATGGTTCAAAAAGAAGTTGCAGATAAATTTACTGCATCATGTGGAGATAAAGAGTATTCTTCACTTGGTGTTATTACACAATTAGTTTCAGTGGAAGCAAAAACTATAATAGTTGTTCCACCTGAGAGTTTTAGTCCTCCACCAAAGGTGGATTCTGCTGTTATTTATATCAAAAAAGATATGACTAAATCAGTTAGTATAGGATTTAAAAAGTTTTTAAGAGGTTGTTTTATTCAACCACGAAAAAAATTAATTAAGAATTTATCTGCATTTTACAATAAAGACCTATTGTTAGATCTATTTAAAGAATTAGATATAAAAGAAACTGCAAGACCTCATGAAGTTGATGCTTCTTTGTATAGCCATATTTATACAAAGGTAACAAATAATGGAAGAGAACAAAACAGTACAACCTACTAATCCGCAAGTAGAAGTACAATCAAATAAAGATACAAATAATGTTGCAAACTCAAATACAAAGAGTAATGCTAATCCAAATCAAAAAGGTAAGACAGCTGCACAAAAAAGAAAACCACCAGTAAGTGGTAATGGTTGGACAAATGACTTAAAAAAAGCATTTGAAACAAATGAAAGAATTCAAAAAGAAAGATTGAATCCTCATAATAAATTAAATCTGAAATCAGAAGCTAATATCAAAATAACCCCACTAGGTGGATTAGGTGAAATTGGTGGAAATATGATGGTTATAGAAACTGATAAATCTGCAATTATAGTAGATGTTGGTATGAGTTTTCCTGATGATTCAATGCATGGTGTTGATATACTTATTCCTGACTTTACATATATAAGACAAATTAGAAGTAAAATTACAGCAATTGTAATTACCCACTCTCATGAAGATCATATTGGTGCAATGCCATATATTTTTAAAGAGTTACAAGTTCCCGTTTATGGTACTCCATTACCTTTAGAATCAATTGGTTCTAAATTTGATGAACATAAAATGAAACATCATAGAAGTTATTTTAGAGCAGTTCAAAAAAGAAAACCTATAAAAATTGGTGAATTTGAAGTTGAATGGATGCATATGACACATTCTATTATAGATAGTTCATCATTGGCAATTACAACAGAAGCTGGAACAATTATACATACGGGAGATTTTAAAATTGATCATACTCCTGTAGATGGTTATCCAGCTGATTTACATAGATTAGCATATTATGGAGAAAAAGGTGTTTTAGCACTTTTAAGTGATAGTACAAATTCACATTCTGCAGGTTTTATAAAAACTGAAAAAGCTGTTGCACCAACTTTTGAAAGAATTTTTGCAAAAGCAAAAGGTAGAATTATTATGTCTACATTTAGTTCAAATTTACATAGAGTTGCTCAAGCAATTGAATGTGGATTAAGTCACAACCGAAAAATTTGTGTTATTGGTAGAAGTATGGAGAAAAATCTTGATATCGCTATGACACTTGGTTATTTAAAATATCCAAAAGCTAAGTTTATAGATGCTCATGAGGTAAATAAATACCTTGATAAAGAGGTTCTTATTATTACTACAGGAAGTCAAGGTGAACCAATGAGTGCATTATTTAGAATGTCAATTGGTGAACATAGACATATTAAGATCAAGCCAGAAGATCAAATTGTATTATCTGCTAAAGCAATTCCAGGTAATGAGGGAAGTGTTTCTGAGATAATAAATCAACTTCAAAAAGCTGGTGCAGATGTTGCTTATCAAAACTATGCTGATATTCATGTATCAGGTCATGCTGCACAAGAGGAACAAAAACTTATGTTAAGACTTACTAAACCTAAGTTTTTTATACCAATACATGGTGAGTACAATCATGTAAGAAGACATATTCAAACTGGTATTGAGTGTGGAGTATTAGAAAGAAATACTTATATTTTAAGTGATGGTGAGCAAATAGAAATTGCACCAAAATATATTAAAAAAGTAAAAACTGTAAAAACAGGTAAAACTTATATTGATAATATGAGAAATAGAAAGATTGCAGATGATGTTGTAATTGATAGACAAACTATGGCAAATGAAGGTGTTGTTATGATTGTTGCTCAAATAACTGAAAATGATAGATCTATAGTTGGAACAACAAGAGTTAGCTCTTTTGGTATGGTTGATAATAAATTTGAAAAAGTATTTGCAAAAGAGATGGAAGATCTGCTTGCTCACTTTTTAGAACATATTAAACCAGGTATTTTACAAAATACTAGAGCAGTAGAAGAAGAACTACGAAAAGTTGTAAGAAAACATTGTATTAGAAAATATAGAAAATATCCAATGATAGTACCAACAATTTTTGTACAATAATTTTAAATAAGAAGGAGTAGTATATGGATTTTAAGCAAATTGCAAAAGAGGTTTTACTTATAGAAGCAAATGAACTTGAGATCGCTGCTTCAAATATATCTGATGAGATGGAAAAAGCTGTTCATCTTATCTCTAGCACTAATGGTAAATTAATAGTTACAGGTGTTGGAAAATCTGGGCTAGTTGGTAGTAAACTAGCAGCTACATTTGCAAGTACAGGAACTAGTTCATTCTTTTTACATCCAACAGAAGCTATGCATGGTGACTTAGGGATGATAAGCAAAGGTGATATAGTTTTAGCTATTAGTTATAGTGGTGAAAGTGAAGAGTTAAAAGTTTTACTTCCTCATCTAAAAAGATTAGATATACCTCTTATCTCTATGGCAAGGGATAAAAACTCTACTTTAGGAAGCTTTTCAGATATATTTCTAAATATAAATATTACAAAAGAAGCTTGTCCTTTAGATATAGCCCCAACTTCATCTACAACACTTACTATGGCATTAGGTGATGCTTTAGCTGTTTGTCTTATGAAGTATAAAGATTTCCAAAAAGAAGATTTTGCATCATTTCATCCTGGTGGAAGCTTAGGTAAGCAACTTTTTGTAAAAGTAGATGATCTTTTACAAAAAGAAAATTTACCAATTGTTCCATGTGGAACACAGTTAAAAGATGCAATTGTAACAATGAGTGAGGGTAGATTAGGAAATGCTATAATAGTAGAAAACAATAAAGTTGTGGGACTATTAAGTGATGGTGATTTAAGACGGGCTATGCTAAATAAAGATTTTTCATTAGATTGTAAAGTGGAAGATATAGGTTCATTAAATCCAAAAATTATAAAAAATAAAAACATTTTAGCATCTGATGCACTAAAAATAGTTGAAGATTTTAAAATCCAACTTTTAATAGTTGTTGATGATAATGATGCACTTGTGGGTGTATTACATATTCATAAATTAGTAGAGGCTGGAATAAAATAAGTGGATAATATTCATAGTGAACAATCAAATACAATAATATCTAAAATATTATTTCCTATACTTATTACATCTAAAAAAACTAAAAAAATTGTTTATGCTAATCCCTATGCTCAAAAACAATATGAAACAAATTTAGATACATTAATAGGTATGGAAGTATCAGAATTTTATACAGATGAAAATCAAAGAGAAAAAATTATTTCAAGTATAAAAGAGGATGGTAAAGTTGAGAACTTAGAGATGAGTTTTAAAACTATGAAAGGTAATATATTTTATGGATTATTATCATTAACTGATATCGTTTTTAATAATGAAGATTGTTTTATGGGAATGGTAAAAGATATCACTTTACAAAAAGAGCAAGAACAAAAACTAGCTAGACAATCAAAGATGGAAGCTTTAGGGGAGATGATTAGTAATATTGCTCATCATTGGAGACAACCATTAAGTGCGATATCATTGGCTTCTAGTGGTATTGTAGCACAACATGAATTTGGTATTTTAGATGATGAATGTTTAATAGAATCAATGGAGATAATCGATCAAGAATCTCAATTTTTATCAAAGACACTGGATAGTTTTAGAGATATGATTGCTGATGCACAAATTGAAAAAGAGTATTTTAATATTAATTTATTAATTAAAAAAGTTATCTCAAATAATAAATACCCTTTTGAAATATTTCTTGATTTAGATGAAGATGTTGAAGTTTATGCAGCAATGATAAATATGGAAAAATCTATTAAAACAATTTTAAATAACTCAAAAGATAAATTTGAGATAGAAGATATTAAAGAGAAGATAGTTATTTTAAAAACTAAAAATAATAAATATTCAACAATATTAGAGTTTTTAGATAATGCAGGTGGAATGGATGAGTCTATTTTAGATAAAATCTATGAACCATATTTTACAACATCACATATGAGTAAAGGTAAAGGGTTGAGTTTATTTAATACTCACAAATTTATAACAGTAGATTTAAAAGGTACCATTGATATTAAAAATAAGAAGTTTAAATATAATGATAAAGAATATTTGGGAGTAAGTGTAATACTAGATATCCCAATAAAAAGTAATTAGATAATAATTATAGAAGGAAAGAAATATGTCAAGAGAAACACAGTCAGAAGAAAATAAAATAAGATTAAATAAGTTTATATCACATAATAGTAGATTTAGTCGTAGAGAAGCAGATGAGTTAATAAAAGCTGGAAAAGTATCAATAGATGGAAAAGTTATAGGTGACTTATCAACTAAAGTTGGTTATAAAACAGTTGTAAAAGTAAATGGAAGAACAGTAAAAGTTGATTATAGTAGACCATCTACTGTTATAGTATATAACAAATTAAAAGGTGAAATTGTATCAAAAAATGATCCTCAAGGTAGAACAGTGATCTATGATACTATAGGGAAAAAATACAATCACTTTATCCCTGTAGGTAGATTAGATTATGCTAGTGAGGGGTTACTTTTACTTACAGATGATCCATCTATTGCAACTGCTCTTATGACTTCTGATTTAGAAAGAGTATATAAAATAAAAATTGAGGGTGCAATAACTCCTGCTATGATAAGTGGTATGGATAATGGTATCACATTAGATGATGCTACACAAGGTGCTTGGGATAATACAAAAATAACTGATATGGAATTTAAAAGATTTTTAGGTTATCAAATTCAAACTAATACTGGAAAATATTCTAAATTAAAAGTAGCAATTAGTGAAGGTAAAAATAGAGAGCTTAGAAGATTCTTTGCACATTTTGGAGCTAAAGTAGTTGATCTTAAAAGGGTTAGTTTTGGTGGTATAAATTTAAATAATCTTCCATCAGGTAAAGTTAGGTTTTTAGAAAGAAATGAATATGATAACTTACGAAAATTTATGAAAGAACAAACAAAAATAAATAGAAAGAAACCTAAAGAGGATGATCTATTTTACGATGAGTACTAATCTAGCAACTCTACTAAGACCTAAAACTCTTGAAGAGTTTATAGGTCAATCCCATATAATATCCCCAAATAAAGCATTATATAAACTAATAATAAAAAAAGAGATACCTCATATGTTTTTCTATGGAAAACCAGGTACCGGTAAAACAACTTTATCTAAAATAATAGCTAAAAATAGTGGATATGATTTCTATAGTTTTAATGCTACAAGTCTTAAGATTGAAGAACTAAGAGTTATATTTAAAAGATATACAGGTGCTTTATTAAAACCACTGATATTTATAGATGAAGTACATAGATTATCCAAAATACAACAAGAGGTATTACTTCCTATAATGGAAAATTATGATGCAATAATTATTGGAGCATCTACAGAGAATCCTTTTTTTAGTTTAACAGCTGGTATAAGATCAAGAAGTTTTGTTTATGAATTTAAGTCTTTAACTCATAATGAATTAGATATATTAGCATCAAAGGCTATAAAATATCTTGATATAAAGATTGATAAAGATGCTTTAGAATATTTAATAGTAAGTAGTGGAGGAGATGGAAGAGCATTATTAAATCTAATAGATTTTGGATCAAAAGTTGATGATAATATTACTAAAGAATTATTAAAAGAGTTAAGAGAAAATAGTATGGGGGATGGTGTAAGTTCATCTCAAAGTCATTATGATATTACAAGTGCTATGATAAAATCGATCAGAGGTAGTGATATTGATGCATCATTATATTACTTAGGTAGATTAATAGATGGTGGAGAATCTGTTGAATATATTACTAGAAGATTAGTTATATTAGCTTCTGAAGATATTGGTAATGCAAATCCAAATGCATTAAACTTAGCTACAAGTACAATGTTGAGTACATCAAAAATAGGTTATCCTGAATCAAAAATTATACTTAGTCAGTGCGTTATATATTTAGCTTCTTGCCCAAAATCAAATAGTTCATATAATGCTATAAATCAAACTTTAGATTATATTAAAAATAATGATATTCTAGATATTCCAAAGCATCTCCAAGATAGTCATATTGGATATAAGTATCCACATAATTTTGGTGGGTATATTGATCAAGAATATATAGATGCAGATATCCAATTTTATTCAACAAATAAAATTGGATATGAAAAAACTCTCGATGAGTGGCAAAAAAAAATAAAGTTAATTTAACTGACTTTTTTGTTATAATAAATAAAGGTAGATTTATGAAACAAGTATTAATTATATTTATAGCACTTATAGTATCTGGATGTTCACAAGATTTAGTTAATAACAAAAAAGAGGTTAAAATGACAAGATATGATAGTTTTCAAAAAGTTTGGGATCAAGTTGAATCAGATAAACTAGAAACATTACCTCAAAATAAAGTTTCATTTATGAAATTATTTAAAAATAAAACTAATAATATTAAATATGATGCAAATAGAACCCTTGTAAATAATTCTGATATTTTAGAATCATTTGATAAGCTTGCTCATCCAAATGGAATATGTTTTAAAGGTTTTTGGCAGATAGATACACCAAATATTTATAGTGGTTATTTCAAAGAAAATAGTAAGGCACTTATTATTGCTAGAGCTTCTACTGCATTGTCAAATACTAAAAGAGGATCTTCAAGACCTTTTGGACTAGCAGGTAAAATTTATCCAACACTAAACCCTAACGAAATAAATAAAGTAAGTACTGCAAACTTTTTTCTAATAGATAATTTAGGAGGAACTGATGCAAAATATTATTCAGATGTAGAGTTAACAAATGAACCAAAAGTCTCTTTTACAATGGAAGTGATGAAGAATCTACTATATGCAGTAGAAGTTGCTTATACTTTTGAAAAAGCTGATAAACATTCAGGTATAAGACAACTATATGAGATATCAGAATTAGGTGAATCAGGTGATGACATAATAACTCCAAAATGGATGAAAGTAAAAATTCAAAATAATAAAAAAGTAGATGAAAGTGATTTTAGAGATGAATTAAGAATTGCAGAAGGTACAAAACTTATTTTTGACATATCTGTAGCAAATAAGCTTTTAGAAAGTAAAGGTAATAAAAATTGGGAAAAGATAGGAACAATTACATTTGATAGTTCTGTTATCTCTCATTCTTGTGATCATAGACTTCATTTTCATCATCCTAAATATAGAGATGATTTAAAACATAATACTAACTTTTAAATTAATATAGTTGTAAAGGTTATTATC
>CAZLZQ010000017.1:0-25411 GCA_964564065.1 uncultured Arcobacteraceae bacterium
ATGTAACTATTTTGCTTGATTATTGTTACATCTTGTTATGTTTTAATGTATAACTATATCGTAAAAATGCTTTGTAAATGCTGTAATAATGGGCTTTGTTGATTGTTAATGAGTGCGTGTTTGGAGGAGCCACTCGGAGTCGAACCGAGGATCAAGGATTTGCAATCCAATGCATTAGCCACTTTGCTATGGCTCCATTTTAAAGTACGGAATTATAGTACAATAAACTTAAATTTAGTTTATAGTCCTTGAAGAAGAAGTTTCCACAGGTATTCTACCTCTTCATTATTAAAGCTTATTAGAGAATTTTCTTCAAAAAGATCTTTTACTTGTATTAAATCTAGTTTTTTAGCATAGGCACACTTACTGTGAACAGGTAAAAAACTTCTTACTAGTGAGATCTCTTTTATGATTTTTTCTTCACACAATAAACATTCATATTGAGTATGTAATCTACCTTCAAATTTGCAAATATCGATATAGCTTTCAATGATAGCTCTTTTTGGATTTTGTTTTATTATTTTATGTGATAGTTTATTTAGAAGTTCAAAGTAAAAAGGCTCTATATCTTCTACATCTTTTAAATGTGGAAAAAATAGTTTGATAAATCTTTGCCAACAGTAAAGCTTATCTCTGTTTTCAATCCAAGGAAAATTGATTTGTAAAACATCTTTTAGTCTTGGAATACCACTTTTCATTGTTGATTCTAATTCAAAATCAATCTTATATCCAATATTTATGATTGAATGTCTTGCTCCATAAAATCTGTAAGTTGTGTAAAAATTATTTTCTGTTAATATTGAAACAATTATATCTTCATCATTTACTTTATTGACATTTATTATGTAGCCTTGCATAAGGTTAATACTATCATAAAACTGATAAAATGAGTATAAATAATTTTTATAGGAAATAGTGTGACATATCTTATTACAGATGATTCTAAAATAGCAAGAGTATTTATAAAAAATGCTTTAAATCATTTTATATCTAATGACGATATTATATTAGAAACTACCAATGGAGAGGAAGCTATTTTAGCTTATAAAGAACATAATCCAGATCTTTGTTTTATGGATTTGACAATGCCAGTGATGGATGGATTTGAAGCAACATTAAAAATTTGTAAATTTGATAAAAATGCAAAAATTATTATAATTAGTGCTGATGTACAAAAGCTAGCTATTGAAAAAGCTAAAGAAAATGGTGCTATAGGTTTTATTAATAAATCTATTGATAGAGATAAAATGAAAGAAATCTTAACTAAATTAGGTCATATTTGATGTCAAAAGAGATTATTTTTACAGAAGATGAACTAGATTGTTTATCAGAAATAATAAATATATCATATGGAGTGTCTACAGCAGTAATAAGTGATATGCTTAATTCTTTTGCAACACTTAAAGTTCCAGAAATAAAGATTATTTCATCAAATTTGTTAAAACCACATCTTTTTAATATTGTTGATACAAATGAAGAACAATTTGTAGTTACACAACATTTAATTGGTGATATATCAGGTGAAAATTTATTCTTAATAAATAAAACATCTGCAATTAATATATCTAGAGAATTTGAAAAAAATACTGACGATACATATACTGATGATATAATTTTTGATATACTACTTGAGATTATAAATATTTTGTCATCTATGGCACTTAGAGAACTTTCAAAATCATTAAATCTTGCAGTATCAGTAGAGCCACCATCAATAGAGAAGATAAATTCAATTACTAATTTTGGTAGTTATTTTATAGAAGAATATCAGCAGATTATAGTAATATCATCTAATCTTGAATTTAAAGATCAAAAAATAGAAGCAATTTTTATGTTATTGACAAAGGATGAATCTATAAAATTAATACAAAATTCAATTAAAAATATATTGGATGAACTTTAAATGAAAATTTTAAATCCAGATATAATTTTTAATACTATTAACAATGGAATCATTATATTGGATAATGATTTAAATATATTATATTGGAATAGATGGTGTGAGATAAAGACAAAAATAGTTTCAAAAGATATATTAGATAAAAATATTTGTGAAGAATTTCCAAATATAAATATTAGTGTATTAAAAAGAAAGATTAAATTAACATTTTTACTAAATGCTCCAACATTTTATAGTGTAAATCCACATAATTATTTAATAGATATTAAGATAAATAGTATCACAAATAGAGTATATGATTCAATGCAACAAAGTGTTACAATTGTACCATATGATATTGAAAAAAAATTGGTATGTCTTTATATATATGATGATACAGTTTTAAGTACATCAAACTTTAGATTATCTTTAGCATTACAAGAGTTGGAGTTATATAAAAATCAATTAGAGGATAAGGTTTCACTAGAATTAAGGTTGAATAAAGAGAAAGATACTTTAATTGCAGAACAAAGTAAATTAGCAGCTATGGGAGAGATGATAGGTGCAATTGCACATCAGTGGCGACAACCTTTAAATGCATTATCTGGGCATATTCAATTTTTAGAAGATGATTTTGATGATAATATTGTAGATAAAAATTATATCACTAAGTTTATAGATAAAAATATGGAATTTATAAAATTTATGTCTAATACAATTGATGATTTTAGAAACTTTTTTAGAATAGATAAAGTAAAAATAAAATTTAGTGTGAGAGAAAAGATTTTGCATACTATTAAAATTGTTCAAAATGATTTAAATAAGTATAATATTAAATTAACTATAAACAATGAAGATTTCTTATCATATGGTTTTACAAATGAATTTCAACAAGTTATATTAAATATTATAAATAATTCAAAAGATGCATTAATTGAAAAAAGAATAGAAAATAAAAAAATAGATATAGTTATAAAAGAGTTAGGAACAATAGAGATAATAGATAATGCAAAGGGGATAAATAAGGATATTATAGATAGAATCTATGAACCATACTTTACTACAAAAGAGCAAGGAAAAGGTACAGGTATAGGTTTGTATATGTCTAAAAAAATTATAGAAGATAATATGTTAGGTGAAATAGTTACAATAAATTATAAAGATGGTTTATTGACAAAAATAAAATTAAATGAAACTAAATAATCTTAGGAGATAAATAATGAAACAAGATTTACTAAAAGAGATAACTCTTCTATATGTTGAAGATGATATTCCAACTCAAAAATTGTATGCGAAAAATCTATCTAAAAAAGTAAAAGAACTTTTTGTTGCAAAAGATGGACAAGAGGGATATGAAAAATATTTAGAGCATAAACCAGATATAATTATTACTGATATTCAAATGCCTATAGTTACTGGTTTAGAGATGACTAAAAGAATAAGAACTATAGATAATAAGGTACCTATTATAGTTACATCAGCTTATAATACTGTTGAGTTATTAACAGAATCTTTAGATTTGGATATTTTAGGTTATATAGTAAAGCCTATCGATAATAAAAAATTATTTACTATGTTAGAAAATAGAGCAGAAATTATCATAAATAAAAAAGATGAAGAGAGAAAGAATCAGATGCTTCAAGCTATTATAAATGCAGATACTCATTTATTAGCAGTAACAGATCTAGATAGAGTTATATATGCAAATAATACTTTTCTTAACCTTTTCAATATAACTTCATTGGATGAATTTGATCATAAATATGATAAATTTATTGATATTTTTATGGAACAAAATGATTTTATACATAAGGGACTTCTTGAAAAAGATGAAGATTTTATGGAGCTTATGCTTCGAACACAAGCAACAAAAAGAAATGTAATGGTTTTTGATTTTAATAAATTTAAACCAAAATCATTTCATTTTAATTTAACTCCAATTAATAGAAAAGATGGAAAAGATATATATCTTGCTACATTAATAGATATATCGTTAATGACATTAGAAAAAATAGAGATGAAAAATAAAGTTTATTATGATAATTTAACAAATATTTATAATAGAAATAAAATAGATGAAGAGTTTGAAAAAGAGATATCTTTAGCTAAAAGACACAATGAAACATTTAGTATGATATTGATAGATATTGATCATTTTAAAAATTTTAATGATACTTATGGTCATCTAGTTGGTGATGAAGTACTTGTTACCTTAGCTAAAACAATTGATAAAATTACAAGATCAACAGATACGTTTGCAAGATGGGGTGGAGAAGAGTTTGTCATGCTTCTTCCTAAAACAACAAAAGAAAATGCAGCAATAGTTGCTGAACATTTAAGAACAGATGTCGAAAAAATATCTCATCCAACAGCAGGTGGAGTAACTGCAAGTTTTGGAGTTTGTCAATATGAAGAAAGTGATACTGAAAAGTCTATGTATGAAAAGTGTGATGTTGCTTTATATAAAGCAAAAGAGAATGGTAGAAATAGAGTAGAAATTGGTTAAACCTTATATTAAGATAAACTTAGCTAAAATGCGAATAATATAGGAAATCTTAAAAGTAAGTTAAATGAAAAGTTTTTATTTTAAAGATTCCCCTATGATAAACAAAAAGGGTAACATAAAATATGAAATTTATAGATTTTAACTTAAAATCAGAGCTTAACAAAGCAATCGAAGCAGCAGGGTTCGTAGAACCAAGTCCAGTACAAAAAGATTCAATTCCAGTAGTACTAGAAGGTAAAGATATTGTAGCACAAGCTCAAACAGGTACAGGTAAAACTGCAGCATTTGGTCTTCCAATTTTAAATATGATGAAATGTGATGGATCAGTTGAGATGGTTGTTGTAGTTCCTACAAGAGAACTTGCAATGCAAGTAAGTGATGAACTTTTTAAATTTGGTAAGTTTTTAAACATAAAAACTGCTACAGTTTATGGTGGAACATCATATTCAAGACAAATTAAACATGTAGAAAATGCATCTATAGTAGTAGCTACTCCAGGTAGATTTTTAGATTTACTTTCTAAAAAACAGATAAATATAAATCCTAAATATGTAGTTCTTGATGAAGCTGATGAGATGATGGATATGGGATTTTTAGATGATATAAAAGAGATTTTTAATTATTTAAATAAAAGAGAGCAAACATTAATGTTCTCAGCAACTATGCCAATGCCAATTAAAAAACTAGCAGAGAAAGTTTTAAATGAACCAACATTTATAACTGTTACAAAATCAGAGATGACAAATGCAAAAATTGAACAATCATTTTATGTAGTAGATGAATATGAAAGAGATGATGCTTTAATTAGACTTTTTGATTATAAAGATCCTTCTAAAGCGATTGTATTTTGTAAGATGAAAAGAGATGTTGATAGATTAGCAACTTACTTAGTAGCTCAGGGTTATGCTGCAAAAGGTCTTCATGGTGATATGGAACAAAGACAAAGAGAAGAGGTAATAAGATCATTTAAATCAGATACATTAGAGGTTTTAGTAGCAACAGATGTAGCTGCTCGTGGACTTGATGTAAAGGGTGTTTCTCATGTATTTAATTATCAGCTTCCTTTTGATTCAGAAAGTTATGTTCATAGAATTGGAAGAACTGGTCGTGGTGGACAAGAGGGTAAAGCAGTATCTATTGTAACTCCAGCAGAATTTAGAAGCTTACATAAAATTCAAAAAGATGTTGGTGCAAATATAGAGAGTAAATTAGTACCAAACAGAGATTCAGTAAAAGTAAAAGCAATATCAATATTGAAAGAAAAAATTACTTCTCAAGAGATTGATGAGTCTGTTTATGATATTATTGATCAATTAAAAGAGGATTTTGATCTTTCAACTATTACATATAAACTTGCAACTATACTTTTAAATCAAACAAAAATTAAAGGTAAAGATTTCATAGGTAAATCACTTAAAGATATTGAATTTTTATTAAAAAGAGCAAAAGAAGGTGGTGGTTCACGAGGTGGACGAGGTCACGGTGGTGGACGAAATAGAAGTAGAAATAGATCGGGTGGTTCTAGAGATAGAAATGGTGGATCAAGAGATAGAAATAGATCAGGTGGTTCTAGAGATAGAAACAGATCTGGTGGAAATAGAGATAGAAATAGAGGATAATATAGAACTATGACTTTACAGAAAAAAGCAACAGTAGTATCAAGTAGTGTCGCTGCATTTTTAACACTTATGAAGCTTACCATTGGTATAGCTTCTGGTAGTGTTGCAGTATTAGCTTCAGCTATTGATTCAATTTTAGATATGTTTGTATCTTTATTTAATTACTTTGCAATATCAAATTCTGAAAAACCAGCAGATAGAGATTTTAATTATGGTCGAGGTAAAATTGAAGCCTTGGCTAGTGTTATTGAGGGTGTTATCATCACTTTATCTGGTCTTTTTTTATTATATACAGCTGTAAAGAAATATTTTACTAATGAAGTTTCACAATATATTGAAACTTCATTAATTGTGATGGTAATATCACTTTTTATAACTATAGGGCTTGTTCTATATTTAAATATTGTTGCTAAAAAAACAAATAATATGGTTATAAAAGCTGATGCATTGCATTATAAAACAGATGTATGGGTAAATGCTGCTGTTTTATTATCGTTGTTAGGTGTATCACTTACAGGATATGAGATAATTGATGTAATTATTGGAGCTGGTATCTCAATATTTATAATATACAGTGCATATGAACTTATTGAAGATGGTATTCTTGTGCTATTAGATAAGTCACTTGAAAAGGAAGTTTCTTCTGAGATAATAGATATATTTAAATCAGAACCACAAGTAAATGATTACCATTTTTTAAAAACAAGAACAGCAGGTAACAATAATTTTGTTGATGTTCATTTAGTTTTTGATTGTTTGATAACACTTATGGAAGCACATAGAGTTTCAGATAGAGTTGAAGAAAAAATAAAAGAACTTGATTTAGAAAAAAATTGGATAATTAATATTCATATGGATCCATATGATGACTCAGATATTAATAATGAATAAAATAGTATAATAAAAACATAAATAATAAAAGGTATTAAATAATTATGATTACATGGATGCAAAAACATAAAAAATGGTTGATCGTTACAATTTGGATAAGTACTATAGCATTTGTAGGTGCTGGTTTTGTAGGTTGGGGTAGTTATGATTATGGTAAATCAAATAGTACTGTAGCAATGGTAGGAGATAAAGAGGTTCCTTTATCTGATTTACAAAATGAGTATAGTGCTTTGTATTCTCAATATCAACAAATGTTTGGTGCATCATTTAATAAAGAGTTAGCAAATCAATTAAAACTTGAAGATGCTGCTTTACAAAGAGTTATTCAAAAATATTTACTTATAAATTATGCTGATGAATTAGGATTAGCTGTTACAGATAAAGAGGTAGCTAAAGAGTTAGTGAAAATACCTTCTTTTTTTAAGAATGGTAAATTTGATAAAAATACTTATATGAGTGTTCTAAAGCAAAATAGAAGAACAAGTAAAGAGTTTGAAGCTCAATTGAAACAAGATTTATTAGTAACAAAAGTACAAAAAATATTTGCAATGCCATTAGTTAAAAATGAGATAAAGAATATTGGTGAACTTTTATACTCTCAAGATAAAGTTAGTATTTCTATTATCAAAGCAAATAGTTCAAAAATAAAACCAAAATTATCAGAATTAAAAGATTACTGGAAAGATGTAAAAGAAAATTATATGTCACCTGCTGGATATGAAATAAGTTATATCAAAGTAGATAATATAGATTCTAAAAGTAAAAAAGATATGAGAAAAGTAGCTCTTAAATTATATTTAAAATTAAAAAAAGATGAGAAAAATTTTATATCTAAAAAAACTATATATGATGGAAGTGAATTTTTATCAAAAGAAAATTTTGACAAAATTACAAAAAGTGATATTGGTAAAATTTTAAAACCTATTTATGAAAAAAGTAATTATTATGTAATGAAATTAGTAAAGAAAACAAAACCTGAAGTATTACCATTTGATGATGTAAAAGATAGTATAGTTACTGAATTTATTAAAAATGAAAAAGCTAAACGATTAGATACTAAGAGAAAAATAGCTATGAAAAACTTTAAAGGTAAAGATATTGGATTTATTAGTAGAGATAAAAAACCTGAAATTTCTGGTTTATCTGATATAGAGATACAAGAGCTGACAAAAAATATATTTAGTTCTAAAGATAAACTTGGTTTTGTTACATTTTCAGATAAGTCGGTTGTTTATAAAATAACAGATTCTAAATTTGTACCATATGATAATAAAAATGACAAAGTAGTATTATCAGCAGTAGGTGATATTAAAACGAATTTAATATCTATATCTTTACTTGAAAAACTTAAAAATAAATATGATGTAAAATCATATATGGGAAATAAATAATTGAATACACCAATTTTAGCTATTGATATCGGGACAACAAATATAATCTCTATTGTTGCTGCAAATGATTTTAATAATAAAATTAATATATTAGGTGTTAGCAAAGTAAAGAGTGAAGGTGTTCAAAAGGGAAATATTGTAGATATAAACCTTGCGGGTAATTGTATAAAAGAATCAGTGTTTAAAGCAATGAGTAGTTCAGGTTCATCTATGAATAAAGCTATTGTATCTTTATCTGGAGCAAATACTAAAACTTTAAGAAGTAATGGAAGTATAAATATACCTTCTGGTCAAATAACTCAAAATGAGATAAAACAAGTTTTAAAAATGGCATTATACAATGCTAATATTATTCCAGATTATGATGTAATACATGTTTTACCTATATTATTTAGAGTTGATGATGGTTCATCTATATCAAATCCTTTAAATATGAATGGATCAAGATTAGAAGTTGTAGTTAATGTTATAACATCTAAAAAAACATCTTTAATTAATATAAAAAATGCTTTAAAATCTGCTAATTTGGAAGTAGATAAATTTGTTCTTGCAGGATATGCAAATGCAATGTCTACACTTGAAAGTGATCAAAAAAAACTAGGTTCTGTTGTAATAAATCTAGGTGGTACAACATCACAATTAGTTGTATATAAAGATTCAACAATTATATATAATGATTTTTTACCTATGGGAAGTGAACACATAACAAATGATATATCAGTTATGTTGCATACACCTTATAGTGCAGCTAATATGGTGAAAAAACAGTATGGAACACTTCTTCCAAATAATGAAGATGATAATGAACAAAATATCAAAAAAGTAAAACTTCCACTACTTGGGAATGAAACAGAGACAAAAGAGATTTCATTAGATCAAATTCAACCAATTTTACATGCTAGAATAGAGGAGATATTATCTCTTATATATGATAGATTAGTAGAGGGTGGTGTTATAGATAGCATTGATGGTGGTGTGATTTTAACTGGTGGTATGACCTTAATCCCAGGTGTTAAAGAGTTAGCTTCTATGATATTTACATCATTACCTGTAAAAGTTGCCAATCCAAAAAATATTCAAAATGGTTATGTAGATTTCAATGATCCAACAATGTCTACAATAGTTGGTTTACTACTATATGAGTTAAATGCAAGTGATGGTTTTGAATTAGATAGTAATGGTGAGATAAAAACAAAGCAGATTATTAATGTAAAAAGAGAAGATAATACTTCCTCTGAAATTTTACCAGAAAAAAAAGTCGAGATACCAAATCAAATGTCACATGGTATAAGTGAGATTGGTACAATTAAAGAGAAGCAAGAACAAAAAGATGAAGAGAAACCAAAAATAATGAATAAAATATTTTCTAAAATATCAAGGTGGATATAATGGATATAAATCTTTTTGATCAAGACAGTATAACAGTACAAAGACCATCTAAAACATTATCTCAAAATGCAGCAAAAATTGCTGTTATTGGAGTAGGTGGTGGTGGTTGTAATATGATAAATCATATGATAAATGAGGGAACTCATAAAATAGATTTAATTGTAGCAAATACTGATCTTCAAGTTTTAAATTTGTCTCAAGCACCAAAGAAAATACAGCTAGGAATTGAACTAACTCGTGGTTTAGGTGCAGGTATGAGACCTGAAATCGGTAGAGATTCAGCTTTAGAAAATTATCAAGAGATTAAAGATTCTTTAGAAGGCTCTGATATTGTATTTATTGCTGCTGGTTTAGGTGGTGGAACTGGAACAGGAGCTGCTGCTATTATAGCAAAAGCTGCAAAGGAGATAGGTGCTTTAACAGTATCTGTTGTAACCAAACCTTTTAAGTGGGAAGGTAAAAAAAGAACAGGATTAGCAAATCTTGGTTTAGAAGAGTTAAAAAAAGTTAGTGATTCAATAATTGTAATACCTAATGATAGATTGAGAAATATTGTTGATCCTAATATTGGTATGAAAGATGCATTTAAAGTTGTAGATGATGTTTTATACCAAGCAGTTAATGGGATGAGTGAAGTTATTTTAAAACCTGGTAGTGATGATATAAATGTAGATTTTGCTGATGTAAAAACAATTATGCAGCATAAAGGTATAGCACTAATGGGTATAGGTAAGGCAAAAGGTGATAATGCCGCAAATACTGCTCTTGAGATGGCTATAAAATCTCCTTTATTAGATGAAATATCACTAAGCGGTGCAAAAGGTATAATGATACATTGGACAACAAATCCAAATGTTTCTATGTTTGCGATAAGTGACGTAATGGAAGATATTAATGATATATTAACAGGAAATCCAGAAATTATATTTGGTACAACTTCAGATAGTAGTATGGATATTGATGAGATAAAGATTACAATAGTAGCAACAGGATTTGAATCAGCAGATACACAAGAAGCAGTTGAAGAGAGTTCTAATATGACTCCTGTTACACCTGTTCATGTTCATCATAAATCATCAAATGATGAGAGTTATTATGATACTCCACCATTAATGAGAAGTTACTCTATTCGATATAAGTTAGTATAGTAAAGTTTAATATAACAAGTTTGTTACTTGTTATATTATTGAGGTAGTTTTTCCTCTAGTATTTTAACAAAATCTTTATCTAAAGTTTCTAATTTAGGTAAGATTATATTTGCTTTTAAATATAAGGCACCTTTTTCTTTAGTTTTTCTATTTAAAGCACCTAATTCTTTTACTCTAAACTTTTGATTTTGTTTTGTATTTTGAGGTACTTTTAGAGTAATAGTTTTATGTAAGGTATCAATTGATACTTTCCCACCAAATAGAGCAGTTCTCAAAGAAATATCAAATGATTTTATTAAGTTATCATCTTCATCTCTTTCATAATCATCACTAGATTCAACATTTAAAGTGATAATTAAATCACCTCTTGGAAAACCTTGAGCCTGTTTTCCTTTGCCTTTTGCTCTTATTTTTTGACCTGTTTTTATACCTTCTGGTATTTTTATATCAAAAGACTCATTATTTATAGATATATTTTTTACACCACCTAAGATAGCAGTATTAAAATCAATAGTAAGATTAGCACTAATATCTAAATCAGGTTCACCAAATGGAGAACCACCACCGAATCCACCTTGTGCACCAAATCCAGAGGCACCACCAAACCCACCAGCACCTTGTTGTCCAAACATCTGTCGTAAAATATCATTTATATCTACGCCAGCACCTTGACCTTGCGCAAAGTCATGAAAGTTTTGTCCACCAAACATGTCATCACCATGCATATCATATTGTGCTTTTTTCTTTTCATCACCTAATATTTCATATGCAGCATTAATCTCTTTAAATTTATCTTCTGCACTAGCATCTTTATTCATATCAGGATGATATTTTTTAGCTAGTGCTCTATATGCTTTTTTTATTTCAGATTGTGTTGCATTTTCACTTACATTTAATGTTTCATATAAACTTTTTGCCATTTTATCTACCTTTTCTAAATATAATTAATTTTTTGGAATTATAACATAAAAAAAGTATAAAAAATTTAAATTTTTATATCTTCTTTACCATTAAATTCTTTTTCATCTGCATTTTTAACAACTAATTTTGCAATAGTATCTGTTTCGATAGCTACATTATGTGTTTTAGAAGCTATAGTGGCATTTTCTTGTGTTTGTATATCTAAAGCAGCCATAGTGTCTGTAATTTGCAGCATACCTGTTTGTTGCTCTTTAGATGAACATTCAACATCTTTTATTAAATCCATTGTTTTAGATATATTGTCATTTAAGATACTATACCCTTCAATCATCTCATCCGCTATAACTTTTCCTTCATTTGCTTTTGCTTTTGCTTTCTCAACTATAGTTTTAATCTCATTTGCAGCTTCTGCTGATCTTGAAGCTAGATTTCTAACCTCTTGAGCAACTACAGCAAAACCTTTTCCTGCTTCACCAGCTGTTGCAGCTTCAACTGCTGCGTTAAGTGAAAGAATATTTGTCTGAAATGCAATTTGATCAATAACTGTAATAGCTTCACTAATAGAATCAACTTCAATATTAATTTTATCCATAGATATACTTGTTTTATTTGCTAACTCTTGTCCTTTTTGAGTAGAACTAGTAACTTCATTTGCATAGTTTGACATTTGAATTACATTGTTTACATTACTTCCAATATTTGCTGATATCTCTTCTACTGCCGCTGTTGTTTCTTCTAGTGATGCTGCTGCATCATTTGAGTTTTTATTTAATTTATCAACATTTTCTAAAAGAGTATTAGCTGTATGATCTAATGTAATACCATTTTGTTTATTTTCAATTAACATTTTTGTAATAGAATCTACTAAACTATTTATATCATCAACTAAGATTTTAGTTTCACCACCAATTTTTGGATCTAGTATTATTTTTTGTCTAAAATCATATTCTGTGTAATTACCAAGATTTTCTAAAATAACTTTCATAACATCTGATTGTACATCAAGCATTTTATTGATAGTTCCTGCTAATGTTTGAATTTGAGAATTTGAAGCAGAGGTATTTACTCTACAGTTATAATAACCCTGTTGCATTTTATTTAATGTTAAGATTGCTTCACCTACACACAACATATCATTTTCTATATCATCGTTTATTTTATCGATATTGTCATTTACATGTTTTGCAACAATTCCTAATTCATCATTACTGTCAAGATCAATTTTTTCAATAATATTTTGCTCTCTATTTAAAAATGATAAGAATTGATCAATTCCAAAACTAATTTTACCAATAGAATCATTTAGATTACGGCTAATTACATATGCCAATATAGTTGTTATTAAGATATTTATAAATATAAAAACCATGTACGTGTATAAAGAACGTGTTTCTGCAGAAAGTTTATTTGATGACTTTTCTAATAATTCATTACTTAAATAATCATCAACTTTTTTAAGAAGATTTATTTTTTGAGTAATAGTTTCAAACCAATAATTTGAATCAATTCCAAATCCACCAATTGTTTTTGCATCAAAAGCAACTTTTCTCATTCTATTTACTTCATCTACATATTTACCTGTTACAGTTTTTTTATAAAAGTTTTTTACTTTTTTAGTTGTCGCTTTTTCAAAACTTTTTAAGTAACTATTCTGTTCTGTAACTAAAGTTGTAAATTTTTCTTTCATTCCTGGTAAAAACTTATTTCTTGCAAAACTATTAGCCATAATAGCTCTCTCTATTCCACCTCTCTCTTTTGCCATCATAAAACTATGCCAAGCTAAAAGATTTCTTGCTTCTTTTGAGGTAGTTGCAGTTGATGCTATAGATGCAAGAGTATCTAAAAATACAGCATTCATTTTTGTATAGTAATCAATAGCATTATTTGCTGCTATTGAAAAATTATCTACTTGAGATCTTATTTCATCAAGTTTGTTTAACTCTTTTAAAACTTTGTTTACAGAATCAACTGATTCATCAACACAATCATCTAATCCAACTTGAGATATTATAAATTTAAGTCTTGATAATTTTTTATTTGTTACTATTCTTTGTGCTTTTAATTTATTTCTAAATTTTTTACCCTTAGAACCTAGAAAACCTGCAGTTGCACCTCTCTCTTTTTGTGTTTCATGAAGTAATCTACTTAATGAAATTGCAATATTTATATTTTCTTTAAGAACTGGATCTGAAATATTTAAATTGTCAATAATAAAATTT
Organism: uncultured Arcobacteraceae bacterium; assembly: GCA_964564065.1. Taxonomy (GTDB): domain Bacteria; phylum Campylobacterota; class Campylobacteria; order Campylobacterales; family Arcobacteraceae; genus JAIOSF01. The sequence continues at coordinate 13,964 of CAZLZQ010000017.1, forward strand.
TCAGTTTTTTTGTACAGACCAAGTTTTGCAGTAATAGTTTCAAACCAATATGTTGCATCTATACCAAAACCTCCAACCTCTTTAGCATCAGATAGAACTTTTCTCATTCTATTAACTTCTTCTACCTCTTTACCTTTAATTGTATCATTTTTAAAGTTCTTTGAATTATTAGAAGTAAGTGTTAAAAAACTGTCCATATATGAATTTTGCTCAGATACTAGAGATGCTAGCTTTGCTTTTGCACCTTCTGTAAACTTATCATTTGCAAATGTTGCACTACCAACTGCTCTTTCAATTCCTGCTCTCTCTTTGGCTTGAAGAAAATTGTAATATGCAAGAATTCCATATGTTATCTCCGAATCATTTGATAATTGAGATGTTTTTGCAATAAAATTTAAAAATATTGCATGCATATTTGTATAATAAGATATTGCCTCTTTTGGAGATATTGAAAAATTACTTACATCTTTTCTAATTTTATGAATATTATTTAATACAGACAGTGCTTTTTCAAAATATTTATCTGTATCATTAATAAGTAGTTTTTTTACATTTGATGTTTGTATAAACTTTTTTAATTCAGCTATTTTTTTATCTGATGATATTCTTTGAGATAATAATTTTTCAGAGAATTTTTTACCCTTAGATCCTAAGAAACCAGCAGTAGCACCTCTCTCTTTTTGTGTTTCATGAATAAATTTTGATATTTTAACATTTAATTCCACTATGACTTTTATATCTTCATACATATTTTTTGATGATATATTATCAACTATTACCAATGATGCCATTATTAATATAGTGATTAATGGTGCCAGAACAGATATTATTAACTTATTTTTAATTTTTAAATTTTTTATCATTTTATCTCTTATCTTATTATTTCATAGTTTTATATAAAGCATCATATTTTTTTGTTTCTGATATAGACATCTTTCTTCTACAAGAGATATATCCTTTAGAACCATCGCATGATGTAAAAGGGTAAACTGTAGCAAATACCCAATAAAATTTACCAGTTTTAGAACGATTTTTAACAAAGCCTCGCCATTTATTACCAGAAGATATAGTATCCCATAGATCTTTAAATGCAACTGCTGGCATATCTGGATGTCTTACAATATTATGTGGCTGACCTAATAGTTCATCAAGGTCATATTCAGCATATTTACAATACTCATCATTGGCAAATTTTATAATACCTTTTTCATCTGTTTCTGATACAAGAAAAGCCTTTGTATCCAATAATATTTCATTATTTAAAGTTTGTAGCATTTTTAGTGTCCTTAATATAAAGAGGTGAAAATCATATAATATTAGTACTTAAGGATCAATTAAAATAATATATAGTTATAGAAAATTTAGAGTAAAACCTCTGTCAAACTTATCATAATCTTTATAAAACTCAATATGTTTTGGACTATACTGTTCTATAAATGATGATAGAGGTTTTTTTTGATCATAACCCATTTCACAGTATAGATAATTTATTTTTCTTAAATATGTTTGTTCAATAATATCTTTTAATAACTCATCACCAATATTTCCTCCAAATAGAGCATTTGATGGTTCAAATTTTACATTTAATGGTAATTTATAATTATTTGATATATATGGTGGATTTGAAATACACATATCAAAATCTTTATCAGAAGGTACATTTGTAAATAAATCACTTTTAATAAATGTTATTTTATCTTCTACATTGTGTTTTTTTGCATTTTTTTTTGCTAGATCTAGTGCTTTTTCATTTATATCAACTGCAATAATTTCTATATTTTCTATTAATATTGCGAGCATAACAGATATAATACCACTTCCAGTACCTATCTCAAGTACTCTTGGATTCTCTATAGTTCTTAAAAGATTCTCAGCTTTTTCTACAAGTATTTCAGTTTCGGGACGAGGTATAAGCACGCCATCTGATACATTAAAAACTTCACCATAAAAAGTTGCTCTAGAAGTTATATATTCCAAAGGATAATTAGTAGCTCTTTTTTTTACTAATTTTTCCAACTCTTTTTCACAGCTACACTTTTCATTATAATTTAAATGTAGCCATATTGTATTTTGTTTAACAAGATGAAGAATTAGAATTTCAACCTCTTTTTGAGGTATATGAGTAACCTCTTTAAGATATCTACTTTGCTCTTTAATAATTTGTTTATATGTTTTCACAAGTTTCTTTCAATGCTTCATCTTTTTTCATTTGCCCAATTCCTGCACCTCTATATCCTAACTCTTTAAGCCTTTCAACTAGTGGTGGATGAGAATAGAAAAAGAATATATATAAAGGATGAGATAAAGGAAATGACTTATTTTCATTTGCTAGTTTAAGTAAAGCATTTACTAAGTCATCTTTACTAGATAGATTACTTCCAAACTCATCTGCAGCATATTCATTATGTCTACTCATTGCACTAATAAGCGGCATTAAAAAGAATGATAATATAGGACTAAACATCATAAATACTAATATTATTGCATATGGTTCATTATTTAGGTGTAGTTGCAAAAATAACTCATCTGGAAGATTTCCAAAAATTGCAAAAAATATAAACATAACAAGACCCATAATTCCAATATTTTTTAGAATATCACCATTTTTAAAGTGACCAAGTTCATGACCTAAAACTGCTAATAATTCATTATGTGAAAGTTTTTCTACAAGAGTATCAAATAAAACAACTCTTTTTGTAGAACCTAATCCTCCAAAATAAGCATTTAGTCTATTATCTCTTTTTGATGCATCAACACTAAAAACACCACTACTTTTAAACCCAACATCTTCTAAAAGTTTATTAATTTTAAGAGCTAAATCTTGATCTTCTAGAGGGCTAAATTTATCAAATATTTTATCTCTAATTAGTGGGTATAACATATTTATTAAAATAATTATAGTAAATATAAATACAAATCCCCATATCCACCAAGTTGGAAAAGTTTCTATTATCCATGATAATCCAGCTATTACTGCACTACCAAATACTAAAAATAAAAAAGCACTTTTTATTGTATCTTTTATAAATAATGCTGGTGTCATATTTGAAAATCCATATTCCTTATTAAGTTTAAAAGTTTTGTAAAGTTCAAATGGTAATGCAAGTATCCAATTTATAATAATAAATAGATCTATAAAAATAACAGCTTTTTGCCAACCATGATAATTAAAAGTTAGTTCATCAAGAAAAACAAGCCCAAAACTGATCCAAGCAAAAAATAATATAAAATCATAAAAAGTTGTTGCCATTGCAAGTTTATTTGTTGCTATGTTATAGTTACCTGCTATTTTAAATTTTGATGGAGTCAATATAACTGCATCTAGTTTTTTTGCTTTTTGTACATAATCTACTTGCATAAATGATGTATATATACTTATTAAAAAGTATAAACAGTACCCCGCTATTGCTATCTCTAACATCTAATTTTCTCCCTTTAATTGTTTAAATATTTTTATAAACTCTTTAACTCTTTGTTTATCATCTGTAATATTTAATATTTCATAATTTTTACTAAATGATTCTTTTTTCCAGTTTGCACTACCATAAATTACATATTTGTTGTCGATTATAGCCAACTTAATATGCTGTTTTCTTTTAGTTTTAATAAGATCTATTTTTTTAGAAAACTTTAATTTAGTTTTACTATATATAATTGTAACTTTTACATTATTTTTTAGAGCTTTTTTTATAGCCTTATTAAATTTTTTATATGTAAAATTATATACTGCAATATCAATACTCTTAGTTGAATTCTCTAATAGCTTAATAATATCATTTTTTGCTATAGTTGAATCTTGTGGCATAAAATATAGTTTATCAAAACTAAAAGAGTATACACTAAGAAGTAGTATTAGTAAAAAGTTTTTTATTAGTGACATTCTAAAATAGTTCGATCAGGTGATATTAAATAATCATATCCATTATAGATAGTATATCCACCATAAATTATTACAGATATTGCAGCTAGTTTTATCATAATATTTCTAAACCCACTTTGTTTAAATAATCCTACAAAAAAACCAAGTGAGAATAGGGCAGGTATAGTACTTAGTCCAAAGATTACCATTACTAAAGAACCATAAAATGGAGATGCAGTACTAGCTGCAGTAATAGCAAAAAAATATACAAAACCACAAGGTAAAAGACCATTTAACATACCTAATAAAAAGAAACTAAAAAATGTTTGACTTTGAAGTAATGCTCTAAAGTTTTTTGTATACCATTTTGATTTTGAAAATGAATGTTCTATTAAAGTTAAAAATTTAATTTTTCCTAAAAGTGATAATCCTGTAAGAAGCATAGCAGTTCCGGCAACTAACCATAAAATACCATTAGCAGTATTTGAAAAAGTTGCAACTCCACCAAGGTATCCAAATATTGCACCAAGTATTGAGTAAGTGAAAATTCTACCAAAAGAATATAATAGATGTGCAAATGATTGTTGCGATTTACTCCACTCTTGCTGTACTTTTGTACTGCTATAAGCTATAACTATTCCTCCACACATACCAATACAATGTCCAAATGAACCTAAAAAAGCTATTGTAATTATACTTATTATATCTACTGCTTCCATTATTTTTTATCCTCAAGTAACATTTTTCTAATTTTTGGATTTCCCATATGTTCACCTCTTACCATATGTAAAAACATAGTATCAAAATCAATTAAACCATCTTTTTTATGTTCATAAGCACCAAAACCATACAACATAGGTGTATCATCTGTTCTACTATACCATGCAGATCTGCCATCTATATATCTTTTTGTATCTTTTGCCATAACCCAAATAATAGCATCATCTTTAAATGATTTATTTTTTATCCAATTTACCATACCACCATGATCATGGAAGAACCATGTTTTACCAGTTGGTGAGATAACTTGAGAAGCATATGTTAAATCATCTATTATCATACCACAGTCACTATCTTGAAACTTTTTTAGTACTATTTTAATAGGTTGTTTTGACGTGTTACCTACATAAACTACTGTCATATTTTGTTTAGTTGACATAGATAAAAAAAGTACAACAATAATTGTAACAATTATAAAAATAGTAATAATAGGTAAAATTTTTTTCATATAAAATTCCTTAAACTAATTATATTTATAATTTATATTTGAAATATTTTCAATAAATACTGTGGCATAACTACTCTTTGGTAAAGTAAATTTTAAAGTCATACTATTTTTTTCTTTATTAAATTTATTTTGGATATTTGAAGGAACTATCCATGCATCTCTTCTATAACCTTTATCATGTATAAAAATATCATCATATTGTGATTCAAGTTCTTTTGCTTCATCTTTTGCTCTTATTACTTTTCTTCCTGGCATAAGACCAGTTATGATTTTTGATTCTCTATTTTTGTATATATCACCATTTAATGGTAAAAGTTTTTTAGAACCATTGTTTTTAGATATTTCTACTCTTTTTGATAACCAGCTATTGAAAAAATAACTTTGATAGGCTGATGTTAAAAATGATTTTAATCGTTTATCATTTAAAAGTTCTTCTCCATAAACAATTCTTTTTGTTTTTTCAAAATTTGCATCTTGCCCAAATCTTTGATAACCAAAATAGTTAGGCATACCATGTTTTTGAATTTGTGATATTGTTTGGTATATAATGGGAAGATCATTAGGCTCAATATCTTTTAAAGTTATAGTAAATTTATTACCTTTTAAATCTCCTATTTTTATTTTTTGATTATGAATATATGTTTCTAATATTTTTATATTTTTATTATTTAATGATTTATAATCTCTACTTTTATTTAAAGGTATACTTATATATTGAGTAGTGGTTGCATTTTTATCTTTTAATCCTGCATAACCTATATGATTTTCTGGAATATCTAGTTTTTTTGAGATATAATTTATAAGTTCCCATGTGGATGTATACTCTTTTTTGATTTTAAGTATAAAAAAGTTACCTTTATTAGAAAAATTATCTAAAGGTATCTCTTCAACTATAAAATCATATCTATTTTGATTAAAAGTGAAATTTAATCTATTGTGTTCTTGTAAATATATTCTTTTTGTTTGCATGGCAGAATTATACTCTTATATTCTTTATTTCAATGTAAAGAATTTTTTAATCTTTAAAAGTCCTAACTGTATTCCACTATATCTCATAAGCTTTGCAACTTTTTTCCATTCATTTTGGCTATAGCAAGGATTGGAACAAGTTCTACATCTTGGTTTTGGATCATGTGGACACTCACTTAATCTATCAAATGAATAATGAATAAGATCAATACATTCACTACATAACTCTAGTTCTATATGAACTTTCTCATCGTTATATTCCATTTGTTTACAATGAGAAGTTTGATTTGTATGTTTATCTTTACAGTGAAGTTCAAAAAACTTTTTTAAAGTATTTGCTTCTGTTGTAAATTTTTCTGTAGTCATTATTTAATTGTTATTATATTTTTAATATTTAAAAATATATTTTCAACTCTTTGTTGCCATAACTTACCAAAAGATACTCTCTCCTCTTTTGTAGCGATACCTTGCATTATTTTTTGCATCAATTCTTGTTGTAGTGGATTACCTGGAACTGATGATGGATCATATATAACTTCAACACTTTTACCAATATCAAGTCTTTGTAATTTTACACTTGATGAAATATCATCATTAAATTTCATTAAATCATGTCTTATAAAATTTCCGCCAATACCTTTGAATCCAGATGTTTCAGTTGCTCCTGTAATTTGTGTAATAACATTTGCGATAACACCAGCAACTCCATCATTTGCATCTTCTTTAAAAGATATAAAAATTTCACCTCTTTTTGGAGTTTCATCTTTTGAGTACAATGCTTTTAAGCCCTCTAACGTACAAAGATATGCCCCCGCAACTGTAGGGCAACTATGACCTGCACTTTTTACTATATCTAAATAGTTAAACTCTACTATACCATCTTCAAATGTTCCTAAGAAATTTGATAGATCATCTTGTAATTTTATAGATTCTATAGTATTAAAAAAATCTGGATATTTCATCGTTTTATTCCTTGACAATTTTTTGGTTTTTTATGAGGAAAAAACCAGTCTTTTATTATTAAACATATTGATATAAAAGCTAATATATTCATAACAACGCTATTTGGATAATCTAGTTTAGTATATGCAATAGGTAAAAAAATAACTATTGGGTATTTAACAAAATAAAAGAAAAATATTAAAGTACCATATATGGTTTTCATATCTACCCTTTTTGTATTGGTATAGTTATCTCAAAACAAGCACCGAAGTAGTTGTTTGAGTCTATAGTAAAATCTTTATTTGATACTTTTAATTCACCATTAAATTGTTTATTAATAATTTCATAAGACATATGTAGTCCTATTCCCGTACCTTGTGTTTTCTCTTTTGTTGTAAAATAAGGCTCAAATACTTTATTTAATATATTTTCAGGTACTCCTCCTGCATTATCGTAACATTTTATTATTATATTACTAGTTGTTTTAGAAATATTTACATAAACAATTCTTTCTTTTATTTGTTTTTCTACTAAAATATCTTTAGCATTATTAAAAATATTTAAGAATACTTGGCTAAGTTGACTCTCTATACCATTAAATTTTATATCATCATTTTCAATATGTTTTATAAAATTAATATTATTTTTTTGAAAACTATCTTTTATAATTGTTTCAATAGTATTAATAGAGTGAGATATTGAAAAAATTTCTTTATTTTTAGAAACTTTATAGAAGTTTCTAAAATCATCTATAGTATTTGATAAAAATTGTACAGATGAATCTATATCATTCATTGTTTTTATAAAATCATCATCTGTTAAAAGATCATATTCTTTTTTTACTAAAGCACCAGAGGAAAGTGAAGATATATGTGATAAGGGTTGTCTCCATTGATGAGCAATATTACTAATCATCTCACCCATAGATGCCATTTTTGATTGTTGAATTAGTGCTTGTTCTTGCTCTTTTTGAGTAGTTATATCTAAAATACTAGCTACAACAATTGCCCCCTTTGGCTTGTATCTTGATCCAAAAGAGATAATAATAGGAAAAATTGTACCATCTTTTCTTATCCCTTCTAGTTCAACTGCTGTTCCTAAAATACCTTTTGATTTTCCAGTATTAAGATAATTTGTTGATGCTTTTGTATGTAACTTTTTATATTTTTCAGGAATTATATTAAGTAAATTTCTAGTACCCATCATCTCCTGCTTTGTCCATCCAAAAATATCTTCAGCTCTTTGATTATATGTTGTTATTTTACCTGTCCAATCTATTGCGATAACTGCATCATTTGTTGATTCTATTACGGTATCACTATATTCTTTACCATTTATTATAATATCAGTCATTTTATCAATCTTTAAAGAAGCTGGTCTAAATACAAATAAAGCTTCAATAACTAATACAAATAAAGTTAATAGCATTAAGTAAAATTCATCTTTTGATAGTTGTTCTAGTTGTTTATTCGCTGCACATTCATGCTCTTTTACTACTAAGTCCAATTGTATTAGAATTTGCTTTGAATTTTTTATTGCAAGATTTAATTCGTTTATATCATTATTTTTGATAATTTTGTGAAAAATATATAAGTAGTTTATTAAGTTTTGATCTAATGATTGTGTAAAATATATATCATTTAACTTTTTTGTAGTTACTTTAGTTAAAAGATATTTATGACTATCTTTGATTTCTTTTAATGCATTTAGTAATGCTTGTTTTGTTTTATCAGATTTCTCTTTAAGATAGCTTGTAGCTAAAATAATTAATCTTTGTGATAACATTCTTTGTTTACCACTAATATTAATTATTTTTGCATATTCATTATTAGATTTAATTATCTGCTGTGATAAATAATTTGTAAATATTACAAAAAATGCTAATAACAATAGTGCTGGTATATATCTTTTTGTAAGTGAAAAATTTAACATGTTTTTATTATACTACAATTACCTTTTACATACCACTTAGTTTTTTCTTTACTTCATCTGTAGCCATTGTAATATTCCAAGCAGGCTCCCATACAACTTCAACTTCAACATTTTGTATAGTTCCTATCTCTCTTAAGACAGCTTCTTCAACCCATTGAACAATCATCTGATGAAGTGGACAGGCTTTTGTAGAAAGTGTCATTATAACTTTTGCATTATTATTTTCATCACAAGAAGCATCATAAATTAATCCCATCTCTACAAGATTAAATCCAACTTCTGGGTCATTTACAGTTGATACTGCCTTAAATATCTCTTCTTTTGTAACCATTTTATATCCTTTTTTATTTAAAATTTATCATAAACATTAAGTCTTTAATCATAAATATACTACCTACAAATAAAAAACTAATTCCAACTTTAAAAATATCATTATTCCCATAAAATATTCCAAAAGCACCTATAAATACCCCTAACGAACTAAACATAAATTGAAACTTTGCACTAAATACAGGAACCATATCTGCTAGCATCGGTACTTTTTGTTTACCAATTAGTGGTGAAAATCTTTCATACCACACTAAAAATGGAACTATTTTATATAGGTGACCATTAATAATAAATGTAACATATCCTAAAAATAAAATCCAACCAATAGTTAATAGTAAATTTGTACTAGGGTATATCATATAAACAATACCCAATATTATAGTAATAATTAAACTACTATATGAAAAAATTAATGAGTGTAAATATATATCATTATCCATTCTTACTCTTGTTTTATATATAATATAAATTTGATAAAAGTAAAAGCAAAGTGCTATTAAAGTTGAAATATATCCAATATATTCTAATATATTGTTATCAAATAATGATGATAATACTACACTAATTACTCCAAAACTTACAATATATAAAGCATATGTTACAGGTTTCCAACTAAAACTATGAGATAACCAAAACATTGGTAATAAAATAAGACTCATTCCCATAATAGTAACACCTACATATCCTGCAAGAACTAAATAAATATGTGCTTTTAATAGTGATGTAATATCAATATTTATAGTTCCAGCATATCCAAGTGCCATTAAAATACCAAAAATAAGTCCAAAAAATAGGAATGTATTAGCTAATAGTACACTTGTCATTACAAGATTAAATTTTTTAACTTTTTTTACAGTTAAAAATGTTTCAAGTACAAAAATAAGTAAGGCAATAAGAACAACTATCCCACCGTATGGTAAAAGTGAAGGAGCGCTTAGAAAACCATAAGCCATAAGGACAGTACCTGTAAAAAGTAGGGGATATATTACATAGTATAATTCAACTGCAAAATGTCCAACTTCTAGAACCACTGGTACAAGTTGTGCCATAGCTCCAAATATTACCATCATCACAAAACCTAATAAAAATATGTGAACCCATGATAAAGTTGTATTATTCATATTACTTAAATTTGAGATATCAAATCCAAATAATAAAGCTACAGATATAACAAAACTAATAGACCCTATAATAAAATAAGGTGCTATTAGTTTAAAAGGTGGTGCAAAATCTTGTGAAATTGCCATCTAGTTTTGACAACCACCGCCACCACAACCAGTATCATTAAAGTCTGTTGCAGGCATACCTTCAGCTCTTTTAGAAAAAGTAACTTTAGCTCTTCCATCTTCTAAATTTTCAATTTCAAAGTTAAAATCTGCTTCAACTTTTGGAAAAAGTCCCATAGGTGCTTTTGAATTAATCATAACTAATTTTTCTTCACCTTTAATTGTTTGTAGTCCAGACATAGCATTGATCATAGGTTCTGGATGTCCTGCTTTACTACTGTCAAATTGTAAAAATGTTACACCATTTTCTTCATATTTATAAAAAGGAACTGTTGCTCCGTTTACCTCTATTTGTTCTGCATTTTCTGGTATTGTATTCATTTTGAATATCCTTTATATTTTTTTTACAATGAAATAATAACTCAATTAAGATAAAAATTGTCTTATTTAAAAGATTATTTTTATAATGGATGATTATGGTAATAATAAATTAAAAATATGATATAATGTGTTAAATTTATATTATCATAAGGAAAAGTAATTGGAAAATAAATATACCGACTATAAAGATATAGATCAAGATGCTTTGCAGAAAGACATAGATGCTATAAAAGAAACAATAGGTGATCCTACTCAAGAGGATTTTGATCATTTACTAAAACTTGAAAAATGGGGAAGATCTTTTACATTTGGTGGATTTTTCTTGATTTTTGTTATTGCAGGTTGTGAGCAAAATTATGGACTAAGTGGTTTATGGTTTTGGATTTTATCTATTATAGCTGCTATATCTATTGGATTAGGAAATACAATAAGATGGTCAAATATAACACATCCTATTTTACATGGTGCATATGATAAAGTACCTAACATACCTTATAGATATACTAAAAAAGGTTTTGCTTCAGGCTGGAGAAGATATATTGATTGGTTAGATTGGATCAAACCAGATGCTTGGGCTTTTG
>CAZLZQ010000018.1:0-24653 GCA_964564065.1 uncultured Arcobacteraceae bacterium
GTTAAAGCGTCTGCGATTAAATCATTCATCATGGGCTTTTATCCTTTTTTTAGCTTACCAGCTAGCTTTTCTAACACCAGGTAATAAACCTTCGTTAGCCATTTTTCTTAAACAAATTCTACATAAACCAAAATCTCTATAAACTGATTTTGGTCTACCACAAGAAGAACATCTTGTATACGCTCTTGAAGAGAATTTAGGTGTTCTTTGTTGTTTTGCAATCATTGACTTCTTTGCCATTATGATCTCCCTTTAGTAAATGGAACACCAATTAGTTCCAATAATCTGAATGCTTCTGTATCACTTGAAGTAGATGTAGTAATAGCAATGTTCATACCATGAGTTTGAATAATATTATCAAATTCAACTTCTGGAAACATTAATTGCTCATCTAAACCAAAGTTAAAGTTACCTGCACCATCAAAACCGTTTCTGTTAAGACCTCTAAAATCCTTAACTCTTGGTAAAGCAATTGCACATAATTTATCTAAGAATTCGTACATTCTCTCACCTCTTAAAGTTACTCTAACTCCAACAGGCATATCTTCTCTTACTTTAAATCCAGCAACAGATTTTTTAGATTTAACAACAACTGCTTTTTGACCAGCAATTAAAGAGATAGTATCAGTAATATTTTGAATTAATTTACTATCTTTCATTGCAAAACCAGTACCAACAGATATAGAAATTTTTTCTAATTTTGCTGTTAACATTTTGTTTTGAGGAAATTCACTCTGCAATGCAGGAGCAATTTCGCTTTTATATCTTTCTAATAATCTAGCAGCCATCTTATTCACCTTCTACTTTTGCTACATTAGAGATATCTATTGGCATCTCTTTATTAACAAATCCACCATCTTTGTTTGACTCTGATGGTTTAACTGTTTTTTTAGCAATTTTACAATCTTTAACTAGAACTTTACCTGTATTACCAGCTTTTGGCATAACAGCTAAAACTTCACCAGTTTTACCTTTGTCATCACCTGCGATAATTTTAACAGTATCGCCTTTTTTTATTTTTAATTTAAGTGCCATTATAATACCTCCGGAGCTAGTGAAACGATTTTCATGAAACCAGAATATCTAACTTCTCTTGCAACAGGTCCAAAAATTCTTGTTCCTATTGGCTCTCTTTTGTCATTTAGAATTACTGCAGCATTATCATCGAATCTGATTAAAGAACCATTTTCTCTTTGAACTTCTTTGTGAGTTCTAACGATAACAGCTTTAACAACTTGACCTTTTTTTACTTTTCCAACTGGTAGAGCTTTTTTAACTGAAGCAACAATAACGTCACCAACAGTAGCGTATCTTCTATGGCTTCCACCAAGAACTTTAATACACATAATCTCTTTAGCTCCAGTATTATCCGCAACTTTTAATCTTGAAAAACTTTGAATCATACGTTTGCTCCTGTAGTAAGGATAGTTTTTAATCTAAAAGATTTAGTTTTAGATAGTGGTCTACACTCAATAGCAACAACAGTATCACCAATTTTTAATTCAGATTTTTCATCGTGAATTAAATATTTTTTAAATCTTTTAACAGTCTTGTGATATCTAGGATGAATAACTCTTCTTTCAACTAAAACAGAAGCAGTTTTTTCACCAGCTACTTTTACCACAACACCTTGGATTTCTCTTTTATGTGAACTCATAATATTAATCCTTAGTCTTATTTAACTGCAGTAATTGCAGTTTGAATTTTAGCTATATCTTTTTTTACAACTTTTAATTCATTTGTGTTTGTTAATTGCATAGTTTTCAACTTAGTTTTAAGTTCAAAAAGCAGCACCTTCTTCTCTTTTAATAACGCGTTTAGTTCTTCTAAACTTTTTGTATTAATATCAGAATAATTCATTTTCACCCTCTGTTGTTACAATCTTTGTTTTGAAAGGTAATTTAGCTTGTGCTAATGCAAAAGCAGCTCTTGCCAATTCATCAGGAACACCCATCATTTCAAAACAAATTCTACCTGGCTTAATATTCATAACGTATTTATCTACTGAACCTTTACCTTTACCCATTCTTGTTTCAAGTGGTTTAGCAGTAAGTGGTTTAGCAGGGAATACAGTAATCCATATTTTACCTTGTCTATTAACTTTTCTAGTCATAGCAATTCTGGCAGCTTCAATTTGTCTACCATCAATTCTACCATGTTCTAAAGCTTTGATACCAATAGATCCGTAAGATAAAGTGTTAGCTTTAAAAGACTTACCTCTATTTCTACCCTTCATCTCTTTTCTATATTTAGTTCTTTTAGGCATTAACATTGTTAGTTACCTCTTCTTTTTTGTGGTCTTCTTGACTTTTTGTTATCATCATCTGCTTTTTCAACTGGAATACCTTTTGCAAGTACTTCACCTTTGAAAATCCAAACTTTAATACCGATACAACCATAAGTTGTATGACCTTCAGCAAAACCATAATCAATTCTAGCTCTTAAAGTATGTAAAGGAACTCTACCTTCTAAGTACCACTCAGTTCTAGCCATTTCAGCTCCACCAAGTCTACCAGAAACAGATACTTTAATACCTTTTGCACCAGCTTTAATTGCATTTTGCATAACTCTTTTCATAGCTCTTCTAAATGCAACTCTTCTCTCTAATTGTTGAGCAACATTTTCAGCAGCTAATTGTCCAGATAAGAAAGGTTTTCTCTCTTCTTTAATATTAACAGCAATATCTTTACCAACAAGTGCTTTAAGATTATTCTTTAGTTTTTCAACATCAGCACCTTTTTTACCAATAATAATACCAGGACGTGCAGCAACTATAGTAACTCTAACTTTTTTAGTAGTTCTTTCTATAATAGTTTGTGCAACACCTGCATAATAAAGCTCTTTTTTAACGAACTTTCTTATTTTATTATCTTCTGCAACATTAGCTGGCATAGTAGATTTATTTGGAAACCATCTTGATTCCCAGTTTCTATTGATACCAAGTCTTAGTCCAATTGGATTTACTTTTTGACCCATTACTTGTCTCCTTCTATAGCGTTTACTTCTACATAAATATGAGCCATTGGCTTATGTTTTGGAGATGCACTACCTCTAGCTCTTGGAGTAAATCTCTTAAGAACTGGACCTCTATCAACTCTACAACTTGTTACAATAGCTTCTTCTGGCTCTAAACCTGAATTTGCTACAGCTGAAGCGATAACTTTAGCGATGATTCCCGCTGCTTTGTTTGGTGTAAACTCTAAAGATGCAATAGCAACTTCTGCGTTCATACCTTGAACTTCTCTAGCAACTAATCTAGCTTTAATAGGAGATAATCTAACAAATTTTAATATAGCTTTACCCATCTTCTATTAACCTACCTTTCTTTGTACAGAACCTTTATGTCCTCTAAAAGTTCTAGTTGGTGCAAATTCACCTAATTTATATCCAATGTGATTTTCTGTGATCATTACTGGTACAAAATTTCTTCCATTATGTACTGTAAATGTAAGACCAATCATATCAGGTAAAACCATACTTCTTCTTGACCAAGTTTTGATTGGTTTTTTATCACCAGACTCAATTGCTTTAGCTACTTTTTTAGCTAAATGAGCATCAACAAATGGACCTTTTTTTATACTTCTTGCCATTTTATTACCTTACTTCTTTTTTCTTGAAATGATTAGTTTATCACTAGCTTTTTTCTTTCTAGTTTTATAACCTTTAGTTGGCATACCCCATGGAGTAACTGGATGTCTACCTGAATTAGTCTTACCTTCTCCCCCACCATGTGGATGATCGATAGGATTCATTGCAGATCCTCTAGTTTGTGGTCTTTTACCAAGATGTCTTTGTCTACCAGCTTTACCAATAACCATATTAGAGAAATCTTCATTTCCTACTATACCTACAGTTGCCATACAAACAGAAAGAATTTTTCTCATCTCACCAGAAGGAAGTCTAAGAATAATATATTTGTCTTCTCTACCCATAACTTGAGCATATCCACCAGCAGATCTAGCGATTTGTCCACCTTTACCAGGCTTCATTTCAATATTATGAACCATTGTACCAACTGGAATATTTACTAATCTCATAGCATTTCCTGGTAAAATATCAAGTCCAGATTCAGCAGCAGTGATAGTATCACCAACTTTTAATCCTGAAGGTTGAATAATATATCTTTTATCTCCATCAACATAATGAACTAAACAGATTCTACAGTTTCTGTATGGGTCATATTCTACAGTTGCTATTGTACCAGGTACATTAAATTTATTTCTTTTGAAATCAATAATTCTGTATTGTTTTTTAGCTCCTGCTTCTCTATGTCTAGATGTAATTCTACCATTATTATTTCTACCAGCAGTTGATTTAACTTTTACAAGTAAACCTCTTACAGTTGGTTTTGAAGTAATATCAGAAGTATCCATAACAGTCATAAATCTTCTTGCAGGTGTTATTGGTCTAAATTTTTTAATTGCCATTTCCTACTCCCTTATGCTGAAAGGCTCGCTATTTCAGCGCCCTCTGGTAATGTTACATAGAATTTTTTGAAGTCTGGTCTTGAACCTATCTTTCCTCTAAATCTTTTTACTTTACCTTGTTGTCTTAAAGAGTTAACTTTCTTTGGTGTTACACCAAAGTATTCTTTAAAAACTTCTTTTAAACTATTTTTAGTCATTCTTGGTGTTGTTTGTACAACTATTACACCATTTTCTTGAAGTTCAATAGTTTTCTCTGTATAAACAATTGATTTGATATCTGTAATATCTGCCATTTTTATACCTTACTATACTAAGCTATCTATTACTGCTTTTTCAATTACAATTGAGTGGTAAGCAGCTACTAAATAAGCGTTTAATTCTGATTTTTCAATCACATAACAGTTTTTGATGTTTCTAAAAGCTAAATAAGTTTTATCATCAAAGTTTTCTACAACAATTAATACATCTCTTTGATTTAACTTATTAACGATTGCTTTTGCATCTTTTGTTTTACCAGATTCAACTTTAATTGAATCAACAACAAAAATTGCATTTTTCTCTGCTTGCGCATTGATAGCATATCTTAAAGCTAAAACTTTTTGTTTTTTATTAATTTTTTGATTATAGTTTCTTTTTGATGGTCCAAAAACTTGTCCACCACCTACAAATAATGGTGATCTTAATGAACCCCATCTAGCACCACCAGAACCTTTTTGAGCTTTAGGTTTCTTACCACCACCGCTTACATCAGATCTGTTTTTTACTCTTGCAGTATTTGCTCTTAAAGAAGCTAAATAAGATTTAACATATAAGTGCAAGTTGTGAGCGTTAATACCCTCAAAATTTTCACCTAAAGCAATATCTCCAGCATTTTCAAATTTATCATTTAATACTATTAATTTACCCATTATGCAATCCTTACCTTACCTAAAGTACCATTTGCACCAGCAACTGAACCTTTAAGAACTAAAATACCTGTTGTAGCATCAAAAGAAACTACATCATTTTTATGTGTAATGTTTGTGTTACCATAGTGACCTGGCATTTTCTTACCTGGTTGAACTCTACCTGGCCATTCTGCATTACCAATAGAACCAGTTCTTCTACCCATTCTATGACCATGAGATGCTCTACCACCAGCAAAGTTATATCTCTTCACTACACCAGCAAAACCTCTACCTTTTGTTTTGAATGTAGATTTAATCACTACACCTTCAACTAAAGCAGATGTATCAATATCTCCAGCTTCTGTATTTGCTACATTTAATGTTGCAAATCTGTTAAACTCTTTTGATAAGTCATACTTTTTTTGTTGACCCTCAATAGCTTTGTTAAATTTTTTACCACTGTTATATGCAACAATAGCTACACCATCAGTTACTTCACATACTTTCATATCAACAACTCTTACAAGTGTAACAGGAACAGCAGGAACAGTAACAGTTCGACTCATACCGATTTTTTCTACAATAAATTCCATCTTTGCCTCCTACTCTTGACCCATTGATCTTACTTCAACATCAACTTCAGGAGCAAGATCAAGTTTCATTAAACTATCAACTGTATCTGGTGTTGCAGAAACGATGTCGATCATTCTTGAATGAACTCTAATCTCAAATTGCTCTCTAGCATCTTTGTTAACATGTGGTGATTTAAGAACAGTGTATCTTCTGATTTTTGTTGGCATTGGTATTGGACCAATCAACTCAGCACCTGTTCTTTTAACAGCTTCAATAATTGAAGCAACAGAACGATCAAGAACTCTATGATCGTAAGCTTTTAACTTTAATCTAATTTTTTCCATTTGTGTTTTTCCTTTAAAGAACTCGTTAGAGCTAATCTAAAATTGTATTTTTGCCATCACTCTAACCAATGTATGGACGCGGATTATAGCTTTTTATTTACTAAATGTCAAGAATTAAGGTGTTTGCAAAGGTTTATTTGTGATTTTATTTCCTTATAATAAGGAAACTATAATAAGAATTGATTGAATTTTTTTATTTTATGGTGGAAATTTGGTATCTTAAATTTTAATAATAATATTTTAGATACCAAATTATTATTATTTTAAATTTATATGAAGTAATTCTGAGATTACTTCTGTAGCATAACTACCTTTTGGTAATTCAAAACTAAGCTCAAACCATGCTTTAATCTCTTTGTACTCACTAGAAATTTGAGATGGAAATACCCATGCAAATCTTCTTGCACCATTTTCTTTTGTATCTTCAATAAATTCATTTTCAAATTTTAATGCATCATCAATAGCAAATTTTGTTTTACTACCCGCAAGTAATCCTGTGGGTACTCTATCTCTATTATAAAACTTTTCAGCTTCTTCTTCCATATTTTCAACACAAAAAAGTCTTCCGTATGGGTAATGGCTAAAAACATCACCATTTAATATTTTTAATGGATGTTTTTGCTTTTTTATATCTTTGATAATAGATACATCTAATCCAACTTTAGATGCAATCTCTTCGGCTTTGAATCCATCTATTAGCTTACTTATCTCTATCCTTTTTGATAACCATGAATTAAAAAGATATGATTGGTAAGCATTTATATACATTTGCTTTAATTTTCTTTTTTTCTCTTTTAGTTTACCATCAATTATATCTTTACCTTTTAAATAGTTATCTCCATCATTTCCAAATCTTTGATAACCAAAATAGTTTGGTATACCGTAAGTTGCAATTTGTTCCAATGCTGATTCTATTTTCATTTTATGCATAGGCTGAACTCTTTTAAGTCGTATAAAAAATTTATTTCCTTTTAAATGACCAGTTCTTATTTTATTGTTATGATAAGTTTTTTCTAAAATTTTTATTTGAGGATGTTCAAATTTATCAATTTTATCTTCAAATTTTTTTAAAATTGATATATATTGTACTGTCATCGCATTTTTATCTTTTAATCCTGCGTAACCAATATCTCTACTTCTACATCCAATTTTTGAAGCTATAATCTCTAAAGCATCCCATGTAGTTAAATCTTTTTTTCTAATCTTTAAAATTACATGTTCCCCTTCACCTGTGAATTCATAAAGTGGAATTTCTGTTACTACAAAGTCATCTTTACTTTGTTTGAAATATACATCTATTTGGCTATGATTTAAATAATATTGTTTTATCATTTATTTTGTACCTTTATTTTTTATTTATATGTAAGGGTAACATAACTTAACAATAATTGAGATTTAATTAAACAGCTTAATATAAGTTTATTATTGTTATAAGATATAAATGAAAAGTATAAATAATATATCAATTTTAGGTACATCATCTGATGCAGGTAAATCTACAGTTACATTTTTAATAGGAAGATTACTTCAAAACTTAGGATATAAAGTAGTACCATTTAAGGCACAAAATGTATCAAATAACTCATATGTTGCAGGTGATGGAAGTGAAATAGCAATTGCACAATATTTTCAAGCAGAGGTTATGGAGTTAGAAACAAGTTATCTAAATAACCCAATTTTACTCAAAACTGGTAAAAATAATAGTTCTCAAATTATTGTAAAAGGTAAAGCAGTAAAAGATGTTAATGTAAGAGAATATTTTAGAGATATTGATACATTAAAACCAATAGTATATGACTCATTTAAAAAATTGAAAGATATAAATGATATTGTAATTGCAGAGGGTGCTGGAAGTCCTGTTGAATTAAATCTTATGGATAAAGATTTATCAAATATTTTTATTGCAAGTGAATTTAATACTAAAATAATTTTAGTAGCAGATATTGAGAGAAGTGGCGTTTTTGCTTCTATTTGGGGAACTTATAATTTACTACCTAAAAAATTAAAAAAAAATGTGATAGGGGTGATAATAAATAAATTTAGAGGTGATCTTAGTTTATTTGATAATGGAATTGATATTATAGAAAAAAAATTTAATATACCTGTAATTGGGGTATTACCATACATACCATTGAATTTAGGGTTTGAAGATAGTCAATCTATTTTGAATTATCAACAAAATATTTCAAAAGTAAATACTAAAAAAAATCCACTTATAAAAGTTGCAGTTATTCAATACCCTACGATGAGTAACTATAATGACTTTGAGCCACTTTTAGCTGATGAAAATATATATGTTGAATTTGTAAATCATAATAAAAATCTTGATAGTTATGATTTAGTTATATTAAGTGGTAGTAAAGCAACAATAGAAGATCTAAAATGGTTAAAGTCAGTAGGATTATTTAATCAATTAAAAAATAGACAAAAAGCTATATTTGGTATATGTGGTGGTTATCAAATGATGTTTGAAAATATTATTGACAATAATAATGTAGAAGTTACTTCTAAAACAAAAATTAAAGCATTAGGTTTTTTTGATGATAATATAAAATTTAAAAAAGTTAAGATATTAAAAAAAGATATTTTTAATATTTTTAATATTAAAGTCAAAGGTTTTGAGATGCATTGTGGTATTTCAAAAAAATATCCACTTTATGCAAAAAGTAATAATATGCAAGGATCTTTTATCCATGCTATTTTTGATAATGATAATTTTAGAGATTATATATTTAAATCGATAAATAAAAATTATAAAGGTTTTAAATATAAAAAGTATAAAAAAGATACAATAAGTAAATTTATTAATAGTATGGAAAAACATATAGATATAAAAAAAGTATTAAAAGGAATTATATAGTGATAAAGAAAATAACAGAAAATTCAAATATAGATTTTTGTGAAAGTTTAAGAGGTAAAAGTGCAACTTTTATATTAGCACTTAGTAATACATATACAGCAAATATAGATGGTATAACCCAAGCAGGAATACCAGGTATGCTTCACTTAACTCCAACTTTAGATAGTGAATTTTTATGTTCAGGAGAAGTTAGAAGTCTTGATAATATAGCCGAAACTCCAAAAGGTGTACCAACTCCTGCACTTATTACTAGAGCTATTCATTTATTAAAGCCATTTCAAGATATAGAACTACTTAATTTAGGACTTGAAATAAAACCTAAGCTTGAATATTTTAAACATAATGAATTTGATATTAACCCATCTAATTCAATAAGAACTGGTGCTAAAATTGATGCAGAAACAATATTCCAAAAAGGTATATCATTTGGCCAAAATTATACTACAACTTCAGACTATGTAATATTAGGAGAAAGTGTACCTAGTGGAACTACAACAGCAAAAGCAACTGCAATAGCACTTGGATATAATTGTAAAGATTATTTTAGTAGTAGTTTTAAAAATGTTCCTAATAATATAAAAGATTCAACTATAAATGAAGCTCTTTCTAATATCAATGAAAATGATGATATATTTTCAATTCTTGGTAAAGTAAGTGATAATATGTTGATATTTAATGCAGGGTTTATTTTAGGTTTAAATAATAAAATAAAAATTGTTCTAGCAGGTGGTACACAAATGGCATGTGTACTTTTAGTAGTAAATAAAATATTAGAAGTTATGCAAGGTGAGATTGAAACATCAAATTTAAGTTTATGGACAACTTCATGGGTAGCAGAAGATAAAAATAGTGATATTGAAAAACTTATAAATATGTTGAATTTTAAAGTAAATACTTTTTATAGTGATTTTGACTTTTCAATTTCAAATCACCCTGCATTAAAACTTTATGATGAAGGTGAAGCTAAAGAGGGTGTAGGTGCAGGGGGAGCTTTGGTTTATGCTATGCTAAATGGATTAACTAAAGAGGATATTACAAAAAAAGTGGAAGAGTTTTTAGTTTAACTTTTCTACTTTTCAATAATATCTGCAATATTTTTCACTGCATCTTTATGGATTAAAGAGATAAGTTTTTTACTTTTTGATTCAATATTTTCATTTAAAATATTGAAAAAATAAGTTTCATCTATCTCTTTTTCAAGTTTTAAATAACAAAGACTATTTTCTTTCAGATATTTAGCATTGTGGTATTGATGGTTTGCAGCTGCATATGGATATGGTATAA
Source organism: uncultured Arcobacteraceae bacterium (assembly GCA_964564065.1). Lineage (GTDB taxonomy): Bacteria > Campylobacterota > Campylobacteria > Campylobacterales > Arcobacteraceae > JAIOSF01. Next base: position 10,376 of record CAZLZQ010000018.1, read on the forward strand.
AAAGTGTAGGAATACCTAATGCTACAAGTTCCCATAAAGTACTAGCACCACTTCTGCTTATTGCAAAATCTGCTTTGTCCATTTTGGATAAAAGTTCTTTTGAAAAATCAAAAACATCTACATCAATATTTAATTCATTGTAGGTAGATTTAATATTTTTAAAATCATTTTTACCTGTTTGATGTATAATATTTATACCTAATTCTTTTAACTTTGGTGCAACTTTTATAGCAAAATTATTTATAGCAGTTGCTCCTTGACTTCCACCTAAAAATATTACAGTTTTTATATCTTTTCTTATTCTAGCATAGGTAAAAAACTTTTCATTTATAGGATAATCTTTCACTTTTGAAGTTTTACTATATGAGCTAAAAACCTCTTTGGCTTTTTTTGATGTAAGTTTATTTAGTCTTCCCATTACAGAGTTTTGTTCATGAATATAAAAATCTTTATTTGTAATAATAGCAGCAAAAGAAGCAGGTGCTGCTGAAAATCCACCTACACTTATAACTTTTGTTATTGAGTGTTGTTTAAATATTTTGATTGATTTTATAACTGCTTTAAAAATCATAAACATAGAGTTTGTTTTTCCAATAAAGTTTTGATTTACTACACCTCTTGTATCCATAAAATATGTTTTATATAGTTTTGAATAGTTTTCAAACCACTCTTTGTCTGCACCTTTTGTTGATCCAATAAAAATAACTTTATAGCCTCTATGTGAAAACTCTTCAATAAATGATTTTGCAACACTTAGATGACCACCGGTTCCCCCTCCTGTAACAACAATAGTTTTAGACATTTTCTACCTTCTTTTTAGTTTTTTTCTCTTTTGGTATATCCCTGCTTATAGATAAAATTAATCCAATAGCTAAGGAAGTACTTAACAATGAACTTCCCCCATAACTTAAAAATGGAACAGCAATACCTTTTATTGGTATAATACCAGATATACCATACGAGTTTATTAGAAATGCTACACTTATCATAAGTCCAACACCTAAACTAAAAAGATGATATTTTGTATTTTGTATTCTTCTACTTATTCTAAATATTCGCAATATTACACCAAAAAGTAATGTTAAAACAAAAAATAATCCGATAAATCCTATCTCTTCAGTGATACCTGCTAAAACAAAGTCTGTATGAACTTCACTTAAAAATCCAAGTTTTAAAGAACCATTACCTAATCCTACCCCTGAAAATCCACCATTATGAATAGCATTTAATGAATGACCAACTTGATATGGTTCTGGAAAATCTTTGATTCTAAGTGCAGTTGCTATAAAGTCAGGCATAAAAGATAATACACTATCTTGAATCATACTCCACCAACTTTGAATTCTAATAATCCTATGAGGAAAAAATAAAATTAATGCAACTAATCCAGATAATGCAATAGCAATTAATGATGCAAATATTTTCCAACTTCTATTTGCAAATATTAACATCACAAATAATACTACACCTAATAGAACAGTTTGTCCTAAATCTTTTTGTAAAACTGCAATTAAAAAAACGGCAAGACCAAAAGTACCTAAATAAGGTAATAATAATAAAACTTCCTCTTTAAAAGGTAGTTTTGAAATATTTGTTAGTCTTTTATGAAAAGAGTATGAAAGATAATATATAAATCCAATTTTGAAAAACTCTACAGGAGATAGAGAAATTCCTGGTAATCTTATCCATCTTTTTGCTCCACCAGATTCAGTTACCATAGAAGCTGGAAAAAATTGCATAGCAATAAGAAGTAGTAAAAATGCAATAAATAAAAACCAACCAACTTTAGGGATAAGAATATCTGGTTTAATTTGTGCTAATGTCCACATAATAAGAATAGCAACAATACCTGTACCTAATTGTCTTACAAAAAAATGGTATTGAGGATAGTCCCAGTAAACTACAGTATAAATAGATAAAGAATATGAGAAAATTATACTTATAATAATCAAAGCAGAACTTAGAAAAAAAAGTGTGTAATCTGGACTATGGTTATTTGTTAATTCTTTAATCTTTTTTTGGATAAAATTCATATCAAGAGTATATCAAAAATAGGTAGGCATTTCCCTGAAAATAATGGCGAATGATCCCTAATATTATGGAAAAGAATGTCTTCAAAGCAACAACAATTACCGAGAATTAAAAAAATATTGATATTGATAGTTTTAATATTATTAGCATTTTTAATTTTAACATTTTCAATATCTAATACTATGAATGAAGATAGACATCTACCATCTTTAAAAACTACAAAAAAAGATTTAGCAGTAAGAGGAAATATCTATAGTGCAGATAATTTTAAAATAGGAACTTCAAGAAAAATATATTCGGCATCTATTGATACAAGAAGTTTAGATAAAAATAAAAAAGAGTTATTTGTAAAATTATTTTCAATTTATAGTGATATTCCTGAAAATAAAATAAGAGAGAGTATAAATAAAAGAAGTGGATATACAATCATCTCAAGAACCATAGATCAAAGAGTTGCAAAGGAGCTTAAATCTTTAGCTTTTAAATTAAGGCGATTACATGTCTTTAAATCGGTAAAAATAAATGGAAGATTGAGGCTTTATGGATTAGATATTTTTGAAACTGGTGAAGAGAGGATATACCCATATAAAGATGCCCTTACTCCAGTAATTGGTTTTATGAAAAAGAAAAATTCTAAAAGTGGGAAACAAAGGGTAAATGGGGTTAAAGGATTAGAAAAAAAGTTTAATAAAAATTTAAATAACATGCAAGATGGTGTACTTACTGGAGAAAAAGATATTTTATCTTATATTTTATTCAACAAAGACTCTAAAATAATAAAAAGAAAAGATGGAGAAGATTTAACATTAACTATACCACTTAAATTACAAAGAAATATTGAGCTTATGTTAGATAGATGGAAAACAAAACTAGAAGCTGCTGAAATTATAGTTTCTGTAATGGATAGTAGAACTGGGAAAATATTATCTCTTGCTAGTTCAAATAGATATGATCCATCAAAACTGAAACAGTCTGATATCCCAAATTTAAATGTAAATGCAATAGAATATAATTTTGAACCAGGTTCTGTAATAAAACCAATATCATTATCTCTAGCAATAGAAAATAATAAAATTAAAAAAGGTGAACTATTCTCTGCTCACAATAAAGGTAGAAGAAATAAAAAAGGTGAATATCCTAAAGGTAAATTTAAAGTAGGACGATGGACTATAGGTGATGACCATCATTTTACTAAAAATTTTTTAACACTTCAAGATATATTTATATATTCTAGTAATATTGGGACGGCAATTATTTCAAATAGATTGAGTGCAGAGCAATTTTATAATGGTTTTAGATCTTTTGGGCTATCTAAAAAAACGGGTATTGATCTACCATATGAGAAAAAAGGTTTGATACATAAACTTTATCAATATAAAGCAGGTGAAGATAAAGGCAAAATAAATGTATTTAAAACGACTGATTCCTATGGGCAAGGGATAACTGCAACATTTATGCAAGTTTTAAAAGCATATTCTACATTTAATAATGATGGAAAAATAGTAACACCATATATTGTAAATAAAAAAGAGGGGATGACCTCTCCACAAATCATATCATCTGCTACAGCAAATAAAATTAAAAATTTATTGATAAAAACAGTTCAAAAAGGTACAGGATCTAAAGCAAAAATACCTGGACTGATTATTGGTGGGAAAACAGGTACTGCAAATATTGTAGAAAAAGGTAGATATCAAAGGAAGTATATGAGTAGCTTTTTCGGATTTGTAAATGATAATAAGCATAAATATACTGTAGGAGTAACAGTAAATGATCCAGTAAATCGTGGACCACATTGGTATTATTATTATGCTTCAAATTCAGCAGTACCAGTGTTTAAAGAGATAGCTAAAGTATTAGTAAAATTAAACTATCTAGAACTTGACAATAATGAATAATATTAATGATAATAAGATATAATAGATTAATAAAATTGAGGAAGTAAAATGAATAAATTATTTGGAACAGATGGGGTTAGAGGTCAAGCAGGGAAATTTTTAGATGCAATTACTGCATTGAAATTAGCTCAAGCTGCTGGAATATATTTTAAAAAACATTCAAAAACTAAAAAAATATTGTTAGGTAAAGATACTCGAAAAAGTGGTTATATGATAGAAAATGCACTTGTAAGTGGTTTTACATCGGTTGGTTTTGATGTGATACAAATAGGTCCTATGCCCACACCTGCTATTGCATATTTAACAGAATCTATGAGATGTGATGCCGGTATTATGTTAAGTGCATCTCATAACTCTTATGAAGATAATGGAGTTAAATTTTTTAATAATAAAGGTGATAAGTTATCTGTTGACTCTGAAAAAGAGATTGAAGATATATTTTATAATGAAAAACTACTTATGGAGTCTGCTTGTACTCATAAAGATATTGGAAGTGCAAAAAGAATTGATGATGTAATTGGTAGATATATAGTGTCAATTAAAAGCTCATTTCCTACGGACCTATCTTTAAGTGGAATGAGAATTGTCCTTGATTGTGCAAATGGAGCAGCTTATAAAGTAGCACCTACAATTTTACAAGAGTTAGATGCTGATGTAGTTGTAGTAAATGATAAGCCAAATGGTTATAATATAAATGATGGTTGTGGAGCATTGCACCCAAAAGAGTTAGGAAAGTTAGTAACTCAATATAGAGCAGATATAGGAATAGCTCTTGATGGAGATGCTGATAGATTAGTAGTAGTTGATGAAAATGGTGATGTAGTTGATGGAGATAAACTTTTAGGTTCATTGAGTGTTTTTCTTAAAAGTCAAGGTAAGTTAAAAGGTGGCTGTGTCGCAACAGTTATGAGCAATATTGCTTTAGAGATATATTTAAAAGAAAATAATATAAAACTTCTAAGATCAAATGTTGGTGATAAATATGTTTTAGAGATTATGAAAAAAGAAAACTTTAATTTTGGTGGAGAACAAAGTGGTCACGTTATTTTCTCTGATTATGCAAAAACAGGAGATGGATTAGCTTCAGCTTTACAAGTTTTAGCTTTAATTCTGACAAGTGGTAAAAAAGCAAGTGAAGTATTAAATCCATTTGAACTTTCTCCTCAAATATTAAAAAATATAATAGTAGAAGAAAAAATACCACTTGAAAATATTGAAGGACTTGATGAATTACTGCAATCTTTTAGAGAAAATGGCTTAAGGGATTTAATAAGATATTCTGGAACAGAAAATAAAATAAGACTTCTTTTAGAGGGTAAAGATAATGTATTAGTAGAAAAATGTATGGATCAATTACAAGTTTTTATTAAAAGTAAATTATGTTAAAAAAACTCCTATTTTCTATTTTAGGTTTTATTCTACTTGTTTCATTTGATCAGTATATAAAATTTTTATTTGTAAATGGTTTTGAACTTAAAGGTGAATGTATATCTTTAATCTTAGCATATAATTATGGTGTAGCATTTTCAATGTTTGCTTTTTTGCAAGAGTATTTGAAGTTTATACAAATAGCAATTATGATTGGAGGTATTTTATACCTTTTCTTAAATAAAAATATTTTTGAACTTTACTATATTCCTACGGTATTATTACTATCAGGTGGGGTAAGTAATATATATGATAGATTTATACATGGTGGTGTTGTTGATTATATTTATTGGCACTGTGGATTTGATTTTGCAATATTTAATTTAGCAGATGTATTAATAGATATTGCAGTATTATTGATACTTATAATTAGTTATAGACATGATAAGAAGATAAAAGAGGCTTAAATAAGCCCCTTTATAGTTTCTGTAATATTATCTAATGATATATCAGTTTTAGATCCAGTTTTTCTACAAACTAATTCTACCATACCATCTTTTAGTTTTTTTCCAACAACTATTGCATAAGGGAAACCAATAAGTTTAAAGTCACCCATTTTAAATCCATAGGTATGTTTCTTCTCTTTCCTATCATCTAAAATAGCACTTATATTAATATCCTTTAATTCATTATATATTTTTGTACCAGCATCAAGTTCTTCATCTTTTTTAGCATTTGAAACTATTACGTCTATCATATATGGTGTAGTAGATTTTGTCCAAATACATCCATTTTCATCATGATTTTGTTCTATTATAGAAGCTACAAGTCTACTTACCCCTATACCAAATGTTGCCATTTCAAAAGCTTGAGGTTTTCCATTTTCATTACTAAACATAGCATTTAAAGATTTAGAATATTTATCCCCTAGTTGAAATATATGTCCAACCTCAATCCCTTTTTTAAATGATAATTTACCACCACAAGAACATTTTTTTGTTACTTCTTTGTTTTGTAATTGTTCATAACTTAAATTATTAAGTTCTTCAATATCTTTTTCATCTGTATATATAGTTTCAATATTTGCACCATATTCACAATCTTCACAAATAAGAATTGTATCTTCACCACTATTTGCCAATACATGAAACTCTTTACTTCCCGTTCCTCCAATAGCTCCAGAGTCAGCATCTACCACTCTAAAATCTAAACCAAGTCTAGTAAATATCTTTTTGTAAGTTTCTTCCATAAGATTAAATTCTCTTACCATATCCTCTTTTGAAGAATGGAATGAATAGCCATCTTTCATTAAAAACTCTCTACCTCTTAAAAGTCCATATCGAGGACGGGCTTCATCTCTAAATTTTGTATTAATTTGATATAAGTTTACAGGTAAATCTTTATAACTTTTAACTCTATTTGAAGCTACAGTTACCATTGCTTCTTCATTTGTAGGACTTAAGACAAATTCATTTTCATGTCTATCTTTTATTCTAAGCATCTCTTTACCCATTGTATCTGCTCGTCCACTTTGCTCCCATATTCCAATTGGTGTAACAAAACTTAGTTGTACTTCATTACAACCTGCATTATCAAGTTCATCTTTTACAATAGTTCTTATTTTTTCTAATACTATTTTACCTAATGGAAGATAGTTATATAGACCAGAACCACAGCTATTGATAAATCCAGCTCTTACTAGAAATTGATGAGATGGCAGAACTGCATCACTTGGATTTTCTTTTGTTGTTGGTATAAATAATCTACTAAATTTCATTTTATATATTTTCCTTATTTATTGATATATTTTCATCGGTATCTTTTATTCCAAATAGGTTTAGTGTAGTTCCTAATACTACATCACCTTGAGTTGTATTTGATACATCTTTTAATTTTATAGTTGGTTGATGTAGAAATTCTGTCATAATGGTTTGACATAATTTTTTTATATTTTCCTCATTTTCTGAACATATAAAATGTTTTTTAATAGCATTTTTAATTTTTTTATCAATTATCTCTTCTGATTTAAGATGCAGATGTTTTATAATAGGCACTACACTTAAGGTTTGTAGCCATACAAAAAATTCATGAGTCATTGTTCCTACTATAGAATATGCTTCTTTTGCTTGAGAACTACGAAGTTCCATATTCTCATCAACGATACATTGTAGATCATCTACACTATAAATATTTATATTATCTATTTTCATATCTTCTATATCTCTCGGAAGTGCTATATCAAACCAATGTCGTTCTTCATTATATTCTTTTATCATATTTCTTTTAATAATTGGATATGGTGCAGATGTTGCGGTTATCATAAGTCTCATAGAATTAAGTAAATTTTCTAATTCATCATAAGGTCTAACATCTATCTGGGACGGTTGATATTCATTACCGTTGCCATCACTGATGATTGAATGTGCTAAAACTCTAGCTTTTTTAATATTTCTACTACATATTATTACATTAAAACCATATTTTAAAAGATGTCTACAAGCAAGTTCACTCATCTCTCCTGCACCTATAACTAGTGCTTTTACATCTTTACTATCTATAAAAAGTTGTTTTGCTTGTGCTACAGCAGTTGAAGCTACAGAAACTGAACCAGAACCTAATTGTGTAGCATTTCTTACTTTTGCTGCACATTTAAATGCATAGTGTATTACTCTAGAAAGTTTTTGAAAAGAAAATTTTTTTTCTATTGAAAATTTAAAAGCATCTTTTAATTGTCCTGCAATCTGAGTTTCACCTACAACAAGACTATCAAGAGATGAAGCAACAGTAAAGATATGGTGGACTGCACCCTCATTTTCATATAAATCTGCTCTTTGATGAAGTTCATCCATATTCAAAGTTGAATGATTTGAAAACTGTTTTAATGCAACTTTAGCTGCTTCTTTACTAGAAGTACTGCTTAAAATAAGCTCAATTCTATTACAAGTAGATAATAATATAGCTTCATTTATTAGTTCATTTTTTAATATATTTTTTAAAAAAATCTCTTTTTCAACTTCATTGTTAAATGCAAGTTTTTCTCTAGTAGCAATATCTGTGTTTTTGTGTGTAAAACTTACAACTAAGTATTCCAATGTTATAAACCCCTTATTATTGTTACTAGAATAATGATATTAATTAAAAATGCATAGTAACATCGTGATTATACAATTTTATAGCTTTGAGATTATTTTTTTTAGAAATATACAGAATATTTAGATATAATAATTAAATATTAAATGAATAGGAATACTATTATGAACTTACAAAATATTGATAAACAATATGTCTTAAATACTTACGCTAGAAATTATGTAAATTTTGTTAAAGGTGAAAATGGAACACTTTTTGATGATGAAAATAGAGATTATATTGATTTTACAAGTGGTATAGGTGTAGTATCTTGTGGTCATGGTAATAAAAGAATTGCGGATGCTATTTGTAATCAAGTACAAAATATCACACATATTTCTAACTTATATGCTATAAAACCACAGGCATTATTAGCTAAAAAAGTTGCAGAACTTAGTGGATATGATGTATCTATGTTTTTTGGGAATAGTGGAGCAGAAGCAAATGAGGGTGCTATTAAAATAGCTAGAAAATATGGTGAAACTAAGTTTAATAATAAAAAGTACAAAGTTATTACACTTGAGCACTCTTTTCATGGAAGAACTATAACTACAGTTAAAGCAACTGGACAAAGTTCAATGCATACAGAAAATTTTTCGCCATATCCAGATGGCTTTTCATTTGATAAAAAAATAAATGATATTTATAATTCAATTGATGATCAAACTGTTGCTGTTATGATAGAACTTGTTCAAGGTGAGGGTGGTGTTCAACCATTTGATAAAGATGAAATTCAAAAATTAGCAAAATTTTTAAAAGAGAATGATATCTTATTAATTGTTGATGAGGTACAAACAGGGGCATATCGAACTGGTGAATTTTTAGCATCAAATTTATATGATATAAAACCAGATATTATAACTATGGCAAAAGGTGTTGGTGGTGGTGTGCCAATAGGAATTGTTATGACAACAATAAAAGATATTTTTGTTCCAGGAGATCATGGATCAACATTTGGAGGAAACTATCTAAGTACAATATCTTCACTAGAGGTTTGTAATATTTTAGATGAGCTAAAAAATAGTGGAACTCTTGATGAAACTATAATATATTTTGAAACTAAATTACAAAAATTCTATGAATCAAATTTAGATATTTTTGATAGTTTAGTAGGTCTTGGGTTAATGAGAGGATTAAGAGTTAAAAGTGCTGATATTTTAAGTTCAATTATTACAGAATCATTTGATAAAGGTGTATTAGTGTTAAAAGCCGGTAAAAATACTCTTCGTTTTTTACCTCCACTTACAATTTCACAAAAAGAGATTGATGAAGGTTTTAAAAGACTGGAGAAAGCAATTGAAAAAGTTAAATAAATTTTTATTATCATCGTTATTGTTAGTTGTTTCTGCAGATGCAAATGATGATGTTCTTTCTCAAGTTAAAAAAGATATATTAAATTATTCATATGAAAAGTCTATGCAGGATTCTGAAAAGTTAAAAAAAGATTGGATTAACCCTATATATTATAAATATATTTATAATAATGGTGAAACATATACTACTAAAAAGTCATTTATAAGTATCTCTCAGCCAATATTTAAAAGTGGTGGAATATATTATGCTATAAAATATGCAAATAGTATGAAAAAATACTCTAAGATATCTATAGAACGACAAAAGAAAGAGCTAATAAAACAGACTGTAAATTTATTGTTTCAAATAAAAAAGATTGATATAACAATAGCAAAACAAAAATTAGCAGTAAAAAATACTCTAATAGATGTAGATCGAAAAAAAGAGCAAGTGTTAAATGGTATTTTAGATACATCATTTTTAGATAATTCTATTATTGAATCTAATATAAAACAAAATGGATTGATAGATCTTCAATATCAAAAAGATACTTTAGTAAATCAACTTATGACATTATCAGATAAGAAATATACTGAATTAGAATTACCCGAATTAAAATTAGTAGATTCATATAATTATATAAATAGTAATATTTATATTAAAGAGGCTTCACAAGATATTGATAACTCATACTGGATGAAAAATATGATTAAATCAAACTATCTTCCAGCTATTAATTTTACAGGTGATTATACAAAATATCATGATACTGATAATAATCCTGCGTTAAGAACAACAGGAACTACAAATGCAGGGTTTAATATAACAATACCTCTAGATATTAGATTTTCAAATTCAATCGAAAGTTCTAAGATAGAATATTTACAAAAAAAAGTTGCCTTAGCTGATAAAAAAAGAGAAGAGTTATCTAAGTATAATAATGCAATAGCAAAAATAGAAAGTATTAAAAAGAAAATTTTAATAGCAAATGATGATATAAAATTATATGATTCTTTATTAACTCAAATCCAAGAACAACTTAATGTTGGAATGAAAACAAAGCTAGATGTAGAAACAATGGAAAATTCAAAAAGAATTAAAGAGTTAGATATTAAAAATTTACAGATAGAAAAGCAAATTGAGCTTTTAGAGATATATTCAAGAATAGAAAATTAAATGAATAAAAATAATATAAAATTTAGTGAATATTTTCATAATTGGTTATATGGAGATAAAGGATACTATTCAAATTATAAAACTATTGGAAAAGATGGAGATTTTTATACTGCAGTAAGTTCTAGTAGATTTTTTGGTGGGTCTATTGGTAAAAGAGTTGTAGATGTTATCCAAAGTGGTTTTTTACCAAATAATACAACTATTGTAGAGATAGGTGCTCATCATGGATATCTATTATCTGACATGGTACAGTTCATATATACACTAAAACCTGATTTTTTAAAAACTTTGAAATTTGCAATTGTTGAGAGATATGAACATCTAAGAATAAAGCAAAAAGAGTATTTTTATGAATGTTTTGGTGATGAGGTTGAACTGATTCATTTTAATGATATAAGTGAAATAAAACTTGAAAGTGCTTTTGTAGTCGCAAATGAAATTTTTGATGCATTCCCTTGTGAACTAATTTATACAACAAAAGAAAATAAACTTCAATATGCTATTGTCAATAATGATAAAATAGAGTTTATGGATAATGAAAATCAAGAGATAGAAGAATACTGTACTAAATATAATGTAACAAAAGGTGAGCTACCAGTCGGATATGAAGAGTTTGCTTTAAATATGTCTAATGGTATAAATAAGTTTGAATTTGTAACATTTGATTATGGTGAAAAATATCCACGAAATGATTTTTCAGCTAGGATATATGAAAAACATAATGTTTATCCAATTTTTGATGAAAATATAAAATTAGATAAATTATTTGGAAAATCTGATATCACATATGATGTTAATTTTTCACATGTAATAGATAGCTTTGAAAAAGCTGGTACAAAACTATTAACTTATGAAACTCAGTTAAAAGCACTTGTATCATTTGGTATTATTGATCTTTTAGAAATGTTGCATAAAAATGTAGATGAAAATATATATTTAAGTGAATCAAATAAAGTAAAAACACTTTTAAATCCAACAGGTATGGGTGATAGATTTAAAATGGTAAGTTTTAGAAAAGGTATATAAATATGCAATTAATAATAAATGGTGATATAAAGATAATAGAAGATAACATTTCTTTATATCAAATTATTGAAGATTTAAGTATTCAAGATAAAGTTATGGCGGCTGCTATAAATATGGATATAGTTAAAAAAGATGATTGGACAAGTTTTATACCTAAAGATGGCGATAAGCTTGAGTTATTAGAATTTGTTGGGGGTGGTTGATTATGATTCATGATATAAGTTCAGTCTGTACATATTGTGGAGTAGGGTGTGATATTACTGCTCAAGTAGAAAATAATAAAATACTAAAAATATATGCACAAAGCGATGGATGCGTGTCTCAAGGTAAATTATGTATAAAGGGTAAACTTGGATTTGATTTTGTAGATTCTAAAGAGAGAATTAGAAATACAAGAATAAAAAAGTCTTTTATAGAAAAAAACTTTGAACAAATGCCTAGAGAATTAAAAGCAAGAAGTCATACTTTAGAAGAATTTGATGAAACTTGGTTTGAAGCAACACACGAATTTTCGACTTCCCTTGTAGCATGGAAACTATCAGAAATAAAACATACTTATGGTAGGCATAGCTTCTGTGCTACTGGTGGTGCAAGAACAAGTTGTGAAAGTGGATTTTTATTACAAAAATTTGTAAGAGAAACAATGGATTCCCCAAATATTGATAACTGTGCAAGAGTATGTCATGCTCCTAGCTTAAATGGTATGGCTGCAACTATAGGTGAGGGAGCAGCAACTAATCCATATGATGATATATATAAAACAGAGTTTATGTTAGTTATAGGTTCAAACACAACAGAAGCACATCCAATTATAGCAAATAGAATGATAGATGCAGCAAGAGCAAAAACTGCAGAACTTGTTGTTTGTGATGTACGAAATATTCAGTTAGGAAAATTTGCTACACAAGAAGTTGTTTTACCATATGAATCAAATTTATTAGTTTTAAACTCTATTGCATATGTAATACTAAAAGAGTTTTTATATGATCCTTCATTTATAGAAAGTAGATGTAAAGATTTTGAAGAGTATCGGGATGCTATTTTAAATGATCCATATGCAAATCCTGGGTATTTTAATAATATACCTGGATATGAACATCTAGCCGAACAAATACCTTATATTGCAAGAAATTATGCAAGTAAAAAATCTATGATTTTTTGGGGATTAGGTATTACTGAAAATATTGATGGAAGTTATGCTGTTATGGCTATGGTAAATTTAGCATTAATGACAGGAAATATTGGAAAAGAGGGTGCTGGATTAATGCCTCTTCGTGGACAAAATAATGTTCAAGGTACATGCGACATGGGATGTTTACCTTACTATGCTCCAGATTATGGTAAGCCAAAAGAGGATGGACTAAAAACTCCAGATATGGTAAATGCAATGATAGATGGTAAAATAAAATCTATGATGGTAATGGGGGAAGATATTGCACATATTCATCCCAATCAAAATAAAATTAATAAAGCATTGGATAATCTAGAACTGTTAATGACACAAGAATTATTTATGACTCAAATTGCACAAAAATCAGATATAGTTTTTGGAGTAAAATCTGCTTATGAGAAAACTGGTGTATATGTCAATGCAATGAGAAGACTTCATCTTTCTCAACCTTTAGTTGAAAATGACTTGCCAGATGATTGGGAAGTTTTAACAGATATTGAAAATAAAATAAAAGGTGAGTTTTTATTTAATACCAGTGAAGATGTTTGGAATCAAGTAAGAGTAGAAGCTCCATATAGATATGGTGGAGCAAACTATAATAAATTGAAAAAACATAGAAGTAAAGGAATGCAATGGCCAATTACAAAAACAGATACACCAATATTACATTTAGAACAATTTAGAACGCCAGATGGTTTTGGATACTTTAAATATAATCAATATCAACTTCGTGGTCAAGTAAATAAATTAGTAAGAAATATATTCTTTAAAACATTTTATTTAACAACTGGTAGAGTTCTTATTCATTATAATAATTCAGCACAAACAATCCATACTAAAAGATTAAAAGAGAAGCATGAAGAAGATGTTATTTTGGCATGTATAGATGATAAGTTATTATTTAGTACAGAAAGAGTAATTTTAAAAACAGAGCATGGGAAAACAAATCCTTTAAAAGTTAAGTTTGTTAAAACAATAAAAACAAGAACGCTTTTTTGTTCATTTCATCATTCTGCTTCTCATATAAATTACATCTTCGGTGATGAAAGTGATGTAAATACAAAAACAGCTTTATTTAAATCTTTAGAAGTAGAAGTGATACCAGTATAAGAATAATATAATCTTATACTGTAAAAAAGAATTCCCAAATTTAAGCTACCATTAAACATAAACCCTTGACAATTAA
>CAZLZQ010000019.1:0-24332 GCA_964564065.1 uncultured Arcobacteraceae bacterium
TTTAATATACAAAGTATAAATAAACTAAAAGACACCTCAAATCCTATATATTTTAAAGCATCATTAAAATCCAAAAGAGCTGTAAAAACTTTTCTAAAAGGAACAAGATACTTACATATTTATAAAATAGATGGTAGAAATATAGTTATAGATTCTTTATATAAAAAGCCAAAGAGTAATTATCTAGGACATATAGTACCTACTTATGAGTATCTTTTAAGATTATCTGATGATAAAAATATAGTAAAAGGTTTAACAAAATTTACAATAAAAGAATACACTTTTATCTCAAGATTTTTTTATCCATATTATTTACCATTTTATAAATATGATCCAAGTAGAACTAACTATAAACTTTATAATGGCTTTAGAGATTACAAGCAAGAGATTTTAACTAAATAAAAAGTATAATATATAAATAAAGGATAAGGTGTATGAAAGTTAAATATATTATTTTAAGTTTAGTTTTACCATTAATTATAATGGCTAATACTATTTGCAATGATGGAATAAAAAAGTATTATGATGAAGAGTTTATAAACTCTTCTATTTTTCTAAAAACTTGTATAAACGATAAAAAAGTCACCCAAACAGATAAAATAAAAGCAAAATTTTATCTAGGAAACATGGAATTGTATCAACAAATTCCACAAAGTAAACTATCAAATAAATATATGCAAGATGTAATGCAAAAAGATAAAATATATCGTTACTATCTTGTATCATTAGCTATGAGCTATAAACAAAACTATAAGAAATCTGCTACTTACTACAGAAATATTATAGATAGTTCTATTATATTAAATAAAAATTATAAAATAAAACCAATTCATAATAAAATACTTAATATCAATGCAATTTTCTCAGATAGAAAAGGTAAGCCACATAAAATAAATCTAAAAGTTTTATCTCTAAACAATCATAATATATCTAAAATAAAAGATAAAATTATTAAAAACTTACTAGCCTATTCTATGGAAGATATTAAAAAAAATCCTCAAAGTATAGTGTTTAATTATAATTATACATTTGATAATTCACTTGATCTTATAAGTTTCACAATAGAAGATAATAAATCAATACTTATAAATAATAAAATAACAACTAGTACACTTAACAACTTCTATGATATTTACTCTTTAGCAGATATTTATTTTCAAGATAAAAAGTATAAACGAGCTACCGTATTGTTAAAATACATAGTTGATGATATTCTTTATAAAAAAATATATAAAGATGATATAAATTTTAATAGTATAAAAAAACAAAATATTATAACTTTACATATTAAAAATCAAATTGAATCAATAGGAGATAAAAAGCATATATATGAGGTAAAGTTAGATATTAGTTTGGAGTTATTGAAAAACCAAATAATTGATAATGTAACAATAAAAAATATTATTTTAAAAGTAATATCAAATTGGAGTACAGAAGAGATACAAACTGTTGGTGGGTTTGTTTTATTTAAAGAAGATTTAATAGAAACTATTAATAAACAATCTAAAACAAAGATATTAAAAGATTTATTTATAATAAATTATGAAATATATAAAGTGAAATAAATTTAGAAAAATTATGTTAAAATCAAGTATGAAAAACATCAAATATTTATACTTATTTTTAGCATTTTTAATTGTACAATCAATAACTTGGTATGGCATAAATAAATATGTAAATAACAAAATAGAAAACCTCAAAAAACAAGAAGTTAAAACTATACAAATACAATATAATGCAATATTAAAAACCTTTGAAAACCTTGCAAATACTGTATTTAATGGATATATAAATAAACCAAATCTAATAGAAAGTATTGAAAATGGAGATAGAGATAAACTATATAAACAGCTAAGTTCTAAATATAAATTCTTAAAAAGTTTAGACTTTAAACAAATTCATTTTCATACAAAAGATAATATATCATTTTTAAGAATGCATAAACCAAAGAAATTTGGTGATGATTTAACAAACTTTAGATACAGTATAAAATATGTAAATGAAACACAAAAACCAATAAAAGGTCTAGAGATGGGAAGAGTAGTTCCTGGATTTAGATTTGTTTATCCACTATTTAGTAATAAAAATAAAAAACATATAGGAAGTGTCGAAACATCTTTTAGCGTTGCTGCATTTTCAAAATCACTTAAAGAACTATATGGAGTAAGAACAAATTTTATTATAAATAAAGAATTAGTACAACAAGAGGTATTTAAAGTATCATCTAAAAACTATTTTCAAAGCATAGAGTCCGATCATTATATGACCTTAAAACAATCTATTGACCCAAAGATTTTTAAAAATTTAAAAAATCTTGATAAATTATATAAAAATGGATTAAAAAATAAAATAGAACCTATGTTGAAACGAAATAAAATATTTAGTATTACTACAAAAATCAATGGTTTTAATAAAATAATTACATTTTTACCTGTTGAAGATATTCAAAAGAATCATATTGGATATTTTGTTGTTTACAGAAATAGTGACAAATTAAGATCTTTAGAAGATGAAATTAAAAATAAATTTATCATTGCTTTTATTATAGTGCTTGGATTTTTCTTTGTTTTATTTAGAGAAGCTAGACATAAAGATTCATTAGAAAATGAGATTTATGAAAAAACTAATAAATTACAAAAAACAACTATTATTTTAAAAGAACAAACAACTGAGCTAGAAGAGATAAATAAAACTTTAGAAGATAGAATAAAAATTGAAGTTGAAAAAAATGCGAAACAAGAAAGAGAATTATTTCAACAATCAAAACAAGCTGCATTAGGTGATATGATTGGAAATATCGCACATCAATGGAGACAACCACTAAGTGCGATCTCAACATCTGCAAGTGGTATGCAGTTAACTTATCAGATGAATGCACTTGAAAAAGAAGATTTTATAGACTATACAAATGCTATAATTAAAAATGCACAATATTTATCTGATACAATTGATGACTTTAGAGATTTTATAAAATGTGAAAAAAAACTAACTAAATTTGATATTAATAAATCAATAGAAAGCTCTCTTGCTATTGTAAATTCATCAATAAACAATCATAACCTTAATGTACAAACTAAGTTTACAGATAATATTATAGTAAATAACTATGATAATGAACTACAACAATCAATTATTAATATTTTTAATAATGCAAAAGATGCTTTAAAAGAAAATATTTCAAATGCAGAAGATAGAATAATATTTATAGAATCACATAAAGAAAATAATAAAGCTATCATTACTATTAAAGATACAGCAAATGGGATACCTAAAAATATTATTGAAAAGATATTTGAACCTTATTTTACTACCAAACACCAATCACAAGGTACTGGACTAGGACTATACATGACTCAACAAATAATTGTAGATAGTATGAAAGGTAATTTAAATGTTAAAAATGTAACATTTGAATATAACAATAAAACATATAATGGTGCACAATTCTCCATTATATTAGATCTATACAAAGAAAAAGGATAAAAATGACAATAGATAATACAACAATTGATAAATTAGCAAAATTATCATCTCTTAAAATTGATGATGATAAAAAAGAGGTATTAGGTAAAGAGTTAGCTGATATTGTAGGTTTTGTTGAAAACTTAAATGAGATTGATGTAAGTAGTGTAGAAGCTACATTTACTACTATTTCTGGTGGTCAACCACTAAGAGAAGATAAATCATTTAAAGAAGATGGACTAACTGAAGCTATCATGAATAATGCACCAAAAGTAGAAGAAAACTCATTTATAGTTCCAACAATTATTGAATAATATGATAAATATTTATGGAATTAAAACTTGCAGTACAGTGAGACGTGCTATAAAATTTTGTAAAGATAATCAATTAGAATTTACATTTATAGACTTTAGAGCTGATCCTATTGATGAAGAAAAAGTTAAATATTTTAACTCCAAAATTGATATAAATATTTTATTTAATAACCGTGGAACAAAGTACAGAGACTTAAAGTTAAAAGAGTTAAATCTTGATGATAAAGATAAACTAAAATGGCTTTGTAAAGAAAATATGTTGTTAAAACGCCCTATTTTAGAATATGGGAGTAATGTTTTAGTATCGTTTAATGAAGAGATCTATAAAAAAGAGTTACTAAACAAATAGTTTACACTATTTGTTTTTATTGTATTCTATTAATTGATGTATTAGATTAGGTCTAGCTTCAACACCAGAACTTTGCTGATTATGTCTTTTATCTACATAATTACCTGTTGCATCTTTCGCTCCACCCATATTTCCAGTATAAATCATATAAGCTATAACACCTACAAAAATAATTATTGCCCATTTCATATCTATTTACCTCTCATAACTTCTGCATAATTTTGTGTGGCTTTATTTGAACCACCCATATTACCATTTATAACCATATATCCAATTACAACTATTCCTATTATTGCTATCCACTTCATTTTACATAACTTCCTTTGCTTTTATTCCTAAAACACCAAGTCCAGTTCTAATAGCCAATGCTACCATACTAAGTATTTTTAAGTATTGGTTTTGCTCGTCAAGTCCAATAATTCTATGTTCATTGTAAAACTTATGAACAGATGCACTTAGTCCGTGTAGATAATCTGTAATTTTTTGCATATCTCTCTTATCAAAAGCTTCATTTAAAATTGTACTTAATAATAATGATTCATACATCAAGTCTTTAGCATCTTGATTTATTCCATCTATTGATTCTGTTTTTACATCGTCAACACTTAATTCAGCTTTTTTAAATAGTTGATTTATTCTTGCATGAGCATAGTTAATATAAAATACAGGATTTGAAGAGTCATTGTTTTTTAATAAATCTATATCAAACTCTAAATGTGTATCAGATTTTTTAGTTAAAAATATAAATCTTAATGAATCAGCACCAATCTCATCCACAATATCAGACATCAAGATAACAGTACCAGCTCGCTTACTCATTTTATATGGTTTTCCACCTTGAAGAAGAGCTACCATTTGAGATAAAATAATCTCTAATTTTGAAGAATCATTTCCAAGAAATTCAATAGCTGCTTTTACTCTTTTTATATATCCATGATGATCAGCACCCCAAATATTTATATATTTATCATAGCCTCTATCATATTTATGTTTATGATAAATAATATCACCTGCTAGATATGTAGGGATTCCATTTTCTCTTACAACAACTCTATCACTATCATCTCCATGATCAGTAGATCTTATAAAGTCTTTTCCATCTTTATTATAAATACTACCTGTTGATTCAAGAACTTTTTTTGTTTCATCCCATGATCCATATAAAGATTTTTCACTTATATATCCATCGAACTCCACACCTAAATCAGACATATCACTTTTGATTAAAGCTAATACTTTATCTTTCGCAAAAGATGCTAATTGATCATTTCTAGTATCATCTTCAAAAATCTCTTTACCAAACTTTTCTTCACAAAGTTTTGCAATATCAAAAAGATAATCACCTCTATAATATTTTTCAGGATATTCTACAGGTACTTTCAAAATAGATTCTCTACCAGCAAGGTAAACTGAAAGTCCTAAAAGACCCATCTGAGCCCCTGCATCATTTACATAATATTCACTTACAATATCATAACCTAAATATTTACCAACTTTTAATAATGCATCACCAAATACAGCACCTCTTGCATGACCAATATGTAAAGGACCAGTAGGATTTGCACTTACAAATTCTAAAAGAATCGATTCATTTTTTGTATCACCTTTTGCAAAATCTTCTTGTAAAGCTAGTGCATTATCAATCTGTAATGATAAAAAATCATTTGATAATTTAAAATTAACAAAACCTTTTACTGCGGTAACACTTTCAAACATATCACTATTAGTAAATTTTTCTGCTAACTCTTGAGCTATCATCATAGGATTTTTTCTCAACTCCTTAGCCATAGAAAATGCAACGGGAGTTGCAAAATGACCAAGAGATATATCTTTTGGTTTTTCTAAAACAATTTGTTTTTCTAAAATATTTTCAATATATTCTTTTACAAGATTTTGCACTAACTAATACCCTTTTATTAAACTGATGTTTTATTTTCAGATGTTGTTGATGAAGCTGTTGTTTTTTCCTCTTCAATCTTCTTATCATTTGTAGTCATATTTGTTGGTTCATCTTCTTTAATAGCTGATTTAAAGTCTTTTATACCTTTACCTAACCCTTTAGCTAACTCAGGTATTTTTTTACCTCCAAACAATAGTACTACTACTGCAATTATTATAAATAGTTCAAATCCACTAGGCATTCCCATATTTAATTTCCTTTTATTATTAATTTCAATTATTATACTAAATAAAATCTTAACCATAGATATAATAAAATACAGATATTAAAACAATTAGGATAAATAAAATGAAATTTACAGCACCTTTAAAAGCAAATAGTACAAAAATACTACTATTAGGTAGTGGAGAATTAGGAAAAGAAGTTATTATTGAAGCACAAAGACTAGGGGTAGAAACGGTAGCTGTGGATAGTTATGCAAATGCACCTGCACATTTAGTAGCTAACAAATCATACGTAATAGATATGAAAAATCAAAATGAAGTTTTAGATGTAATTAGAAAAGAAAAGCCAGATTTTATTTTACCAGAAATAGAAGCTATTAGTATATCTGCACTTTTTGAAGCTGAAAAAGAAGGTTTTCATGTAATTCCAAATGCTGAAGCTGTAAATAAAACAATGAATAGAAAAAACATTAGAGTTTTTGCTTGTGAAGAGCTAGGATTGTCTGCATCTAAATATGAATTTATATCAACTTTTGATGAGATGGAAAATGCAGCTTCTAAGATAGGTTTTCCATGTGTTATCAAACCAGTTATGAGTAGTAGTGGTCATGGTCAAAGTATAGCTAAAAGTGACGATGATTTAGAAAATTCTTGGGAATTAGCAAAAGAAGCTAGAGGTGATGCTAGTGAACTTATAGTTGAAGAATTTATTAATTTTGATTATGAGATAACTATATTAACTGTTAGAAATGATACAGGTACAACATTTTGTGAACCTATTGGTCATATTCAAAAAGATGGAGATTATGTATTTTCATGGCAACCAATGGAGATGTCTGATATTGCAAAAGAGAGGTCAATAGAGATAGCAAAAAAGATCACTGATGGATTAGGGGGTAGAGGACTTTTTGGTGTTGAACTATTTATAAAAGGTGATGAAGTTTACTTTAGTGAAGTAAGTCCACGACCACACGATACAGGTATGGTTACGATGATAACACAATCACAAACTCAATTTGCACTGCATGTTAGAGCTATTTTAGGACTTCCTCTTGATTTTATAACATATGGAGCGGGAGCTAGTGCAGCCTATAAATCTACAACTGATACTTTTACTCCGATATTAGAAATAGATTCTTCTGTATTTAGTGAGAACTCTTTTGTAAGAGTATTTGGTAAACCTCAGTCTCACATAGGAAGAAGACTAGCTGTTGCACTTACTTATGATAAAAATAGTAGTGAAGTAGCACTTGATAAAGCCAAAGAGCTTATATCAAAAATTAAAGAATAAAATTATGTTAAACGATAACAATTTTATAAATATTGCAACTGAAATTGCACTAGCTAGTAAATGTGTTTCAAAACAAGTTGGTGCTGTTATCGTAAAAGATGGTAGAATATTAAGTACGGGGTATAATGGCACCCCTCCTGGATATAAAAACTGCTGCGATTATTGGGATGGAAAATATACAAAAGAACATCATGAATGGTCAAAAACATATGAAATTCACGCAGAGATGAATGCCATAATATGGGCAGCAAGAAAAGGGATAAGTATAGAGGGAGCAACCATTTATGTTACTCTTGAACCATGTAGTGAATGTAGTAAAAACTTAATAGCAAGTGGAATAGTAAGAATAGTATATAAAAATAGCTATGAGCATACTAATTCAGATATCGTAACTGGCTTTTTAGAAGCTAATAATGTTATTATTGAACAATTAAATTAATCAGTAGATGACAAACAAAGAATTTTATCATAATTCTATAAAGGAGTTTGGTATATCTGCTCAAGGGGTACACTGGAATAGTAAATATACTCAATATAAAAGATTTGAAATACTAACAAAACTAATAAAGAAACATATTAAGTCTTCATCCATTATTGATGTTGGATGTGGTTTTGGAGAGTACTATAACTATCTTTTGAATAATAATAGATTGCCAAATAAATATATAGGTATTGATTGTGAAGAAGATATGGTAACCATATCAAAAAAAAGATTTCCTAGTCAAGAATTTATAGTTCAAAATATTTTAGAAGATAAGCTACTAACTGCAGATTATTACATAGCTAGCGGTACTTTGAATATCCTAACTTATGAACAAATTGATATGTTTATTAAAAACTGTTTTGAAAATTCAAATAAAGGCTTTTTATTTAATTTTTTAAAAAACTTAACCTTCAACAAAATAAAAAAATATGAAATTATAGATATATGTAAAAAGTACACAAATAACATAATCACAAAAGAAAACTATTTAGAGAATGATTTTACCATCTTTATGGTAAAATAGTTTTTTTAATTAAGGATGGAAAATGAAAAAATATATACTAAGTTTATTAGTAACTACAACATTATCATATGCAGGTTTAATAAATGCCATTGCTCTGATAATTAATGATACACCAGTTACATTATATGATATTGATGTAAAAATGAAAAATAATAATATAACAAAACAAGAAGCTGTAAATAGACTAATTGATGAAGCACTATATAATCAAGAGTTAAAAAACAATAATATAAATGTAGATATATTTGATATAGACAATCATATAAAAAAACTTGCTGCAAAAAATAAAATGAATATATTAGATTTTAAATCACTTGTAAGACAACAACGAAACTATGAAATATTTACACAACAAATTAAACAAACTTTATTACATAAAAAACTAGTTGCAAAAATATCTAGAGGTAAAATAAAATTAGCTAGTGAAGATGATATGAAAATATATTATGAAAATAATAAAGCAAAATACAAAATAGCTGATACAATTGATACAATCGCCTATATTTCAAAAGATAAAAACTTATTAAATAAAATAAAAAATAATCCAATGATGAAAAGTGATAAAGTTATGATGCAAAATTTAACTTTTAAACAATCAGAATTAACACCACAAGTTAAATATATTTTAAACTCAACAAATGAAAAAGATTTTAGTGTAATTTTTGCACAAAATAAAAATTATAATATGTTTTTTGTTATAGATAAAAAAGATATAAAAGTTTTAAAATATGATGATGTAAAAGATCAGATATTTAGTACATTGATGAAACAAAGAGAGCAAAACTATCTTAAAGAGTATTTTGAAACTTTAAAGATAACTGCAAATATTCAAATACTAAAATAGTATAAATAATAATTATAGATAATAAAGGAAATATAACATATGTTTGAAGTAGTAATAGGATTAGAGATTCATGTACAGTTAAATACAAATAGTAAACTTTGGTGTAATTGTGCTACAAGTTTTGGTGCAGTTGCAAATACCCATGTATGTCCAACATGTCTAGGATTGCCAGGAGCACTACCAGTACTTAATAAAGAAGCTGTACATAAAGCAATTCAATTAGGAACTGCTTTAGATGCAAAAATAAATCAAAAATCAGTATTTAATAGAAAAAATTACTTTTATCCTGATTTGCCTACAGGTTATCAAATATCACAATTTGAAGTACCTGTTGTAGGATTTGGAGAAGTTGTAATTGATTTCCCTGATGGAAAAAGTAAAATAATAGGAGTAACAAGAGCACATCTAGAAAATGATGCGGGTAAAAATACTCATGCAGGAGATCACTCAAAAGTTGATTTAAATAGAGCAGGAACTCCGCTATTAGAGATTGTGTCTGAACCAGATATGAGAAGTAGCGAAGAGGCAATTTTATATCTTAAAAAAATCCACTCAATTGTAAGATATATTGATATCTCAAATGCAAATATGCAAGAGGGTAGTTTTAGAGCAGATGTAAATATTTCGATCAGACCAAAAGGTGATGAAAAACTTTATACAAGATGTGAAATAAAAAATATGAATAGTTTTAAACATATTGAAAAAGCTATTGCATATGAAGTGCAAAGACAAACTGAAGCATGGGAAGATGGAGTTTATGATCAAGAAGTTGTTCAAGAAACTAGACTTTTTGATGTAGAAAAGAATGAAACTAGAAGTATGAGAGGAAAAGAGGATGCTGCTGATTATAGATATTTCCCTGATCCAGATCTTCTTCCTTTAATTATTACAGATGATATGATTGAAAAATATTCACAAATACCTGAACTTCCAGATGCAAAAAAAGCTAGATTTGTAAAAGATTTTGGATTAAAGGTATATGATGCAGGTATTATATGTAGCACAAAAGAGATGGCACAATATTTTGAAGATATGCTTTCGTGTGGAATAAGTGGTAAGATGGCTACTACATGGCTTACTGTAGAGTTGCAAGGTAGATTTAGTGATGGAATGAATGTAACAACTTCTCCTGTAGATGCTCTAAAACTAGGATCTTTAATAAAAGCTATTGAAGCTGGTGATATATCAGGAAAAGCAGGTAAAGAAGTTCTTGACTATTTAATGGGAAATGATGATTCTGTTGAAAATGTAATTGAAAAGTTAGGATTAAAACAAGTAAGTGATGATGGTGCAATTCTAGTAATGATTGATGAAATTTTAAACAATAATCAAGATAAAGTTGAACAATACAAAGCTGGTAAAGAAAAACTATTTGCGTTCTTTGTTGGTCAAACTATGAAAGCTAGTAAGGGTACAGCAAATCCACAAACTGTAAATAAACTTCTAAAAGAAAGATTAGCTTAAAAATGAATTCTATTTGTGTAATTGGTGCAGGAAAATGGGGACAAGCATTACACTATGCTTTAAACCAAAATCAAAAATGCCTTATCACAAATAGAACACCTAAAGATATAGAAAATTTTGTATCTTTAGATGAAGCACTACAATGTAAATATTTAATAATAGCTATCCCTTCTCAATTTATTAGAGAATGGTTAACAAAAAATTTTAAATATAATGGTCAAAGAATTTTAGTAGCAGCAAAGGGAATTGAAGCAAATACTGGATCTTTTTTACAAGAGATATATGAACAATTTATTCCAAAAGAAAATCTTGGATTTATATCTGGACCATCATTTGCAAGTGAAGTTATAGATGGACTACCTACTGCTTTAGTATTAAATTCTATTTCTAAAAATTATTATGATTCATTTTACATATTCTTTCCATCATTTATAAAAACATACTATAGTGATGATGTGATAGGAGCAGAGATTGCTGGTGCATATAAAAATGTTTTGGCAATTGCAAGTGGTATATGTGACGGACTAAGTTTAGGACAAAATGCAAGAGCTAGTTTAATATCAAGAGGACTTGTAGAGATGGAAAGATTTGGTAACCACTATGGTGCTAATAAAGATACATTTTTGGGTCTAAGCGGTGCAGGTGATCTTTTTTTAACAGCATCAAGTACTTTAAGTCGTAATTTTCGTGTAGGTCTGGGATTAGCTCAAAATAAATCATTGGATGATATATTAAAAGATTTAGGGGAAGTAGCAGAGGGTGTAAAAACTAGTGAAGCTATATATAAACTATCTTTAGAAAATAATATTTATACACCAATTGCAAATGAAGTTAAACATATACTAAATGGTAAAGATCCTAAAGAGAGCCTAAGAGATCTTCTTAAAAAGTAATTTATTTATAAATAAATTACTTTTTAGTTTTATTCTTCTATTCTTATCATTGAAGGTGTACTATTAACAACACCTAAAGTTTTTAACTCTTCAAGAGCTTTTTTGATATCTAACTCTTTACAAGTATGAGTAGAAAGCAATAAATTTGCTTTATTCTCAATAGATGTTTTTTGTACCATTGTTTTTATAGAGATATTTTTATCTCCTAAAATTGTAGCTACTTTTGCTAAAACACCGCTTTTATCTTCAACTTCCATTCTAATATAATATTTTGTTTGAATATTATCACAAGATGCAAGAGTAAGCCCTGTTTCAAGTGGTTTTTTAAATCCAAGCATAGGTGTAGACTTTCCACTTCTTGCTATATCAATTATATTTGCTATTACTGCACTTGCAGTTGCATCACCACCTGCACCTGGTCCATAATACATAGTTTCACCAACTTTATCACCTATAACAGAAACACCATTCATAACGCCATCAACTTTAGCTATCATTTGAGAATTTGGAATAAGTACAGGGTGAACTCTAAGTTCAACTTCATTTTTATTCTTTTTAGCAATTGCTAAAAGTTTTAGACTATAGTCAAACTCTTTTGCAAAAGCGATATCTTCAGCAGAGATATCTTGAATACCTTCTATTAAAATATCTTCAGGTTTAGCATCAATTCCATAAGCAATAGATGCTAAAATAAGAAGCTTATGTGCTGCATCAAAACCACCTACATCAAAAGTAGGATCAGATTCTGCATAACCCAACTCTTGAGATCTCTTTAAAATATCTTCATACTCAACACCATTGTTAATCATCTCTGTTAACATATAGTTACAAGTACCATTCATAATACCTTTAATAGATTCAATATGATTTGCACTTAAACCATCTCTTAAAGCATTAATGATAGGAATTCCTCCAGCAACTGCTGCTTCAAATTCAAATGCAGTATCACCTGCTATCTCTTGCAAGTCATATCTATGATAAGCTAAAAGTGCCTTATTTGCAGTAACCACTGACTTCCCATTTTCCAATGCCTTCTTTACCACATCATAAGGTTTTTCAACACCACCCATAAGTTCAACAACAATATCAATAGAATTATCATTTAAAATATCATCTGGATTATCTGTTATTTTTATAGATACATCTCTTTTCTTAGAAAGATTATTTACAACACCACTTACTACTTTTAACTCTACACCTGCTCTTGCTGTAATAATATCTTTGTTATCTTCTAGTATTTGACATACACTAGTACCTACAGTTCCTACACCTATTATTCCAACTTTTAACATCTATTTAACCCCATCTTCATACTGTTTTAAAAACTTTTTGATACTTTTTGCAGCTTGTCTAATTCTTTTATCATTTTCAATTAATGCAATTCGAACATAACCTTCACCTGTTTGCCCAAAACCAATACCAGGAGCAACTGCAACACCAGCTTCTACTAATAGTTTTTTTGCAAATTCAAATGAACCCATATGTTCCACACATTTTGGTAAAGCTGCCCATACAAACATACTTGCTTTATTTCTTTTGATATCCCATCCTGAGTTTTTAAATGCAGATATAAGAACATCTTGTCTATGATCATATTTATCTGTAATATCTTGAACACATTTTTGGTCACCATTTAGAGCAACTGTTGCAGCAACTTGAATAGGTGTAAACATTCCATAATCTAGCCATGATTTAATCTTGATCAATGCTCCTATTAGTTTTGTATTTCCTACGAAAAACCCTACTCTCCAACCTGCCATATTATAAGACTTACTAAGAGTAAACGATTCCACAGCTACATCAATTGCCCCTGGTGCTTCTAAAATTGATGGTGTTTTATATCCATCAAAAGTAATATCTCCATATGCAATATCTGATATTACATAAAATCTTTCTCTTTTAGCCATCTCTACTAATCTTACATAAAACTCTGGAGTTACAGTTGCTGTTGATGGATTGTGAGGAAAATTAACTAAAACATATTTTGGTTTTTTACCCTCTGGGCTATTATCGAAGATATCTTGAAGATCATTAAAAAATTTATCTTCATCGATATTATAATGTTCATCAAAAGTTATACCAAAATTTTTAACTTCACCACCTGCTAATATAAAAGCATAGTTATGAATAGGATAAGTGGGATCTGGAACTACTGTAACATCACCAGGATTTGTAATTGCATAAGCTAAATGTGCATATCCCTCTTTACTTCCCATAGTTGCCACACATTGAGTTTGAGGATCAAGATCAACATCATATCTTCTTTTATACCAAGAAGCAATTGCATCTAAAAGTTTAGGTATACCTTTTGATGATGAATAACCATGTGTTTTTGTTTTCTTTGCAGATTCAACAAGTTTTTCTCTTATATGATAAGGTGTGTCACCATCAGGATTTCCCATTGAAAAATCAATTACATCATTACCAGCTCTTCTCTCTTTCATTTTTAAGTCATTTACTTCTGCAAATACGTACTTTGGTAGATTCTCCATTCTTCCAAATTTTATCTCATCAAACATTTTTTTCCTTTCTTAATTCTAACTATCTTACTATGATAGTTAATCCTCGTTTTATATTTATTAAATTATATAGATCTGAAATCTTTATATATTTTGTATTTTCTGGTGCTATTACTTTATATTTTCTATAAATCTTATTTTTTTTAATAACATTTAATATTTTTAAATCTTTATCAAAAAAAGTGATATTTGGGAACCAATTATTTAAACTATGACTTCTTATTTCTAAACTTGATATTTCATCAACTATTAAAAAATATGGATGCAATGGTTTATGAAACTTTACTTTCTCATTCTTTTCAATTTTTCTTGCTTGATTAAGTATCGAATTATCAAAATCAATTTCATAATACCAATAATCAGATGCCCTATTCTCTATATTTAAAACTTTACAATGTTTTAACTTTAACTCTTTTAATAAAAAGACCGGGTCAAGCATATATTCTGTTTTAAATATAATTTTCCATGTTAAAATATCATCTTTTTTATTTAAACTTTTAGTAAAAAAGTGTCTATATCCTAAAGATTTCATTGTATCTGTTAAAGTTTTGTATGCTTTTAAACTTTGACTTAACGATTTAAACTCTATAGTTATATCTTTTGGTTTATTAAATCTTAATTTTAATAAACCATTTGCTTTTAACTCTTTTACCAAACTATAATAATTTATATTATCATTTATGATATATCTATTTTCGTTTTTAAAAATTAGACCTATCAAGTTTTGATGTATCTTATACTCTCTATTCCCAATTATATTTTCTATCTTTTCTTTTAAAATTGAACCACTCAAAGTGGTCATAAATAAAATTAACGATAAAAAAATATACTTAAGCATTTATAAGAAACCTTATTTTAACTCATATATCAATATACCTGCGGCTACAGATACATTTAAACTATCAAAATTGTTCTTCATATCAATAGAAACTTTTAAATCAAGTTTTTTCTTTAATTTATTTGATAAACCTTGTGATTCATTTCCTAAAAATAAAGCTATTTTTTGGTTTTCTTGACGCTCAATTGTTTTAACTTCATAGCCTTCCATATCAGCTCCAACCAAACTAAAACCAACTTGCTTAAGTTCATTTGCCAAATCATAACTATTATAAGAAACTGCAACAGTCATATCTAACATAGCTCCACTACTTGTTCTTATTACAGGAGAAGGATTAAAATTCTTTAATCCACAAACAACTACTGCATCAACTCCCATGGCATAACAACTTCTTACAATCGCACCAATATTGCCGACATCGCTTAATCCATCAAGTACAACTATAAATTCACTTTTCTTTACATCTTTAATATCTGTAAATTCAAAAGCGTCTATATCAAGTAAAAAACCTTGATGATTTCCACCTTTTGCCATTGATTGGGCTTTCATATTGTCAGGTCTTACAACTTTTGCACCAACATCCATAAACTTTTTAAAAAGTTTCTTATCTATATCTTTTGTTAAAAATATTTGCTTTATTATTTTAGGGTGATTCTCTAAAATATAAAATACTGTTTGTTTTCCATATACTATCATGCTTTAAGTATACCTAAATTTTACTTATTTTTTAAATATCTTATGTTTGCTTAACAAAATGTAAACTAATCAGTTTCTCTAAAACTTCTAAAACATCA
Source organism: uncultured Arcobacteraceae bacterium (assembly GCA_964564065.1). GTDB lineage: Bacteria > Campylobacterota > Campylobacteria > Campylobacterales > Arcobacteraceae > JAIOSF01. The sequence goes on from CAZLZQ010000019.1 coordinate 15,900, forward strand.
TCTTCATCACTCAAAGATTGGACAATTGTATGAATACAAGCATCATACGAATCAAAACCTTTAACTATAAGTTTTGCTGCATATACTAAAAGTCTAGTAGAAACTGCTTCTTGTATATCAGAATCTGTTAAATTTCTTATCTCACTTGCTATTGATACAAGTTTTAAAGCTATACTTTCATCAACACCACTCTCTTTGATAATAATCTCTTTTTCAATATCTGGCTTTGGATAATTAAACTCCAAAGATATAAATCTCTGTTTTGTACTAGGCTTCATACCCTTTAATACATTTTGGTATCCTGGGTTATATGATACAACCAACATAAAATCTGGATGTGCTACTATATTTTCACCTGTTCTATCTATTGGCAAAACTCTTCTATAATCTGCCAATGAATGTAATACAACCGTAGTATCTTTTCTTGCTTCAATTATCTCGTCAAGGTAACAAATTCCACCATTTCGTACCGCTTTAGTAAGTGGACCATCTTGCCAATAGGTACCATTTTCATCTATCAAGTGGCGACCAACTAAATCTGCTGCACTTAGATCATCATGACAAACTACTGTATATACTACTCTATTAAGTTTTTCACCCATATATTCTATAAATCGTGTTTTTCCACATCCTGTAGGACCTTTTATAAGAACTGGTAATTTCATTGAAGCAGATGCTTCAAAAAGTTCTATCTCATTGGATTGTGCTAAATAATATCTATCTGACATAATATATTCCTTTTTTATTTTAGTTAAATTTATCCATAATTACTTGATTTGCAATATCTATAAATGTTAAAATCTTATCAACATCTTCCATTAAAACATTATCATTTTGTAAGATTATTTTATTTGTTTTTAATTCTTTTTTATATAAATTTATTTTATTTTCATCATATTTAACTTTAGAATTTTCTAATATTTTGATATTATTATCTAATAAATTCAATCCCTCAATTGCTCTTTGTCTATTTTGTGCAAGTATAATTTTAAACATATTTATTTGCTGTTATTTGTTTTTAACTTACTTATTACTTGCTGATGTCTTATATCATACCAATTTGTATGTTCAATATTTGGAAATGTTTTCTTCATAATATTTATTGGTCGATAATCCCAATTATTAGTTGTATTAGCAATATTCCAATTCAAGTTTTTTAGTATCACACTAAATATTTGATCTATAATTTTATGTAAATTATCAACTTTTACTTGAGCTTCAATAGCTTGTATAGTTTTACTTTGAGTTTTCACAATATTTTCTAAAGTCTGTAAACTCACTATTAAATCAGCTCTTACATCATCTGGATAGTTCTCTTTAATAAATTGTATATTTAGCTCTTCTGTATCTAATTTCATTTCTTTCCTATCTTATTTTGTTAAATTTATATAAACTTCTGGTATCACTTTTGGTAATTTTTGACCATCTCGTACAACAGCAAATCCATTTCTTCCAAATAGATAACTCAAATATTCTTTAGCATCTAAATCTACAGTAATACAAAAAGGGGTTATCCCTTTTTTTCGTACATCTTCTATCGCTTTTTTGGTATCTTCAATCCCATATCTACCATCATACCTATCTTCATCATTTGGTTTTCCATCACTAATGATAAGTAATAGTTTTGTACTACTTTGCTGTTTATCTAAAATCTTTGCAGACTCTCGTATAGCTGCACCTAATCTTGTATAATAATATGGTTGCATAGCATCAATTCTACCTCTAATTAAGCTATCATATTTATCTTTAAAATTTTTTATAATATTAAAAAATACTTTTTTATTCTGAAGGGAAGAGAAAGAATATATAGCAAACTTATCATTTAATTTTTCCATTGCTTCACTAAATACCATCAATCCATCTTTTATAACATCTATTATTCTTACATCTTGTGTTATACCACCTTCAGTTGAAAGTGATACATCTGCTAATATCAATGTTGATATATCTCTAGTTTTTTTCTCAAATGTAGTATAAAACTTTTGATGATGTGTTGATTTATTTTGATCTCCTTTATAATCTATCCATGTATCGATATTCAATTCATCACCAAAGGCAAGTTTATCATTTTTAATTCTATCAAGTTCTAATAAGTCCAACTCACTTTGAATCTTTTTAACTGTTTTTTTCAGTCTTTTTGGTAGCTCAAGTGGTATTACATTTAATGTTACTTGTGGTTTAATCCTAACATAATTAATAAGATAAGTATCTTTTCTATAATCCCACTCATCAATTAAATGACCTTTTCCTAATGGATATATTTCAGTTTCATCAACTACTAAATCTAAATCCATTTTTATTCTAGAATTTAAATTTGCTTGTTTTTTACCAATTGTTATCTCATCCAGATCTTCAGCATGATATAAAGCATCTTCATCAAAACTATCATCTTCCATTCTATCTACATTTACTTGTTCAAATATTGACATTAATGACTCTGGTAAAAAAACTAAAAATCCATTTGTTTCTTTTTTATCATCTATCTGATTTGCTTTCTTTTTCATCTCAAGATTATCAGTTTTATCTTTATCCTTATTTGATTTTATATCTTCATCACTATCATTAACTAATGATTTATTTCCTGATGATAAAGAAGGATATATCCATAATGGATTTGGATAGTCCTCATTTTTTAACTGATGAAATTGTTCATATAGATATAATATACTTTTTTCATAAAATACCTTAAACCCATCATATCTATTTATAAGATAATTAATAACTCTATTATTTTCATTTATTAAATTTGTACTATTTATATCTACTTTAGTAAGCATTGCAATAAGCCAATAATATAACATCTCATTATCTTTTTTATCTGGGAAATAAGCAAAAGATGCAGGCAAATATATAGATTTATCATCTTGCCATGTAAGATAAAATTCTTTACCTAAAAAGGATATCCTTTCTAAGAGTGTTCGTGAATTTGTTTCAACATCTCTCTTATCTGTTATTTGTAACTCTTTTGCTTTTTCACCACCAAGTAGATGATAAAATATTGTTAAAGAGTGGGAGATATCTTTAAAATAAACTCTCTCCTTTTCATGAAACTTATTTACCTTTTTTGTTACAAATCTATCCCAATTTTTTCCAATAGATTCTTCAAATTCTAAAAAATATTTAAGCATAATTAATTTTTACTATTTTATAGGTAATTCTATAGTAAACAGTGCGCCATTATTACTATTTTCTACATACATTTTACCATGAAGATGTTTTTCTATTATTCTTTTACTCATATGTAAACCCAAACCTGTACCTTGACTTTTATGTTTCGTTGTAAAATATGGATCAAAAATTTTGGATAAAAAGTCATTATCAATACCACCACCATTATCCTCAACTTTAAGTAATATAATATTTTTCTCTTTATATTCCAAATCAACCTTAACCCATGGATTTAATATATCTCTTTGTATCAATATATCTCTTGCATTATTTAATATATTAATAATAACCTGAGATAACTCTCCCACAACAATTCTTATTTCTATAGGTTTTTCTGTAGTTATATTATTTTCTATTTTAATATTTGAATTTTTAAATGATACCTCTACTATGCTAATAGCACTATTTATTCTATCTTGTAATATTACATCTTTTAGCTCAGCTTTTTCCTCTATATAGTTTCTAAATATATCAATTGTTTTAGATAAATACTCTGTATGTTCTATAATACCATCCGTATATTTTTTAAATTTTTCATCATCTAAAACTCCAAAATCTTTCTCTAACTGTAATCCACCTGCAGATGTACTTATCATACTTAAAGGCTGTCTCCATTGATGTGCAATATTCCCAATAATTTCACCCATTTGTGCCATTTTTACTGATTCGTAAAGTTGTTTTTCTCTTTTAGTAGTTTTTTCAACCTCTTCTTTTATCTTTTTTTCTAAATTCTCGTTGATCTCTTTTAGCTCTCGAGTTTTTTCTTCAACCAACAATTTTAGTTCTTTATTTTTATTTTTAATTATTTTTTGTCTATAGACAAGTAATGACATCAACAATATAACAACTAATATAATTTTTAATAATAAAGTATAATCTATAACCTCTTTAACCACACTATTATTTGTCCATTTTTCAATTATATCTTTTTTATCATCCTCAGATATACTATCTAAACCTTTTTGTAAAATACTTTTTAATATTGGTTTATTTTTATTTGATAATAGATATACATCATTTGGTTTAAATGAATTTTGAGAGAAGCCTTTTAGTCCAGTAATTATATTATTTAATATAAAATTTTCTACAACTATTTGACTATCAATCAATGCATCTACTTTGCCATCAAGTACAAAATTTATTGATTGTTCTAAATCTTTTGTTTCTACTATATTTATAGTTGGATATTTATTCTTCACCATCTTTATCATGGCATAATCTTTTATTATAGCTAGTTTTCTACCTTTTAAACTATCAAAATTTTTAATATACTTATTTGAGTTTTTAATATATAAATATTCAGGAAGACTAAATATTTTACTTGAATAGTTACCAAACTTTTCTCTCTCTTTAGTATAATAAAGTGCAGGTAATAGATCTGTTTTATGATTTTTAAAATCATTTAATGTATCTTTCCAGCTGCCACTTATGATTTTAGTTTTTATATTTAGATTTTTAAATGACACATTAAGAATATCCCCAATAATACCATCTAATTTATCACTTTTTTTATTATGATAAATTATAGGACTCCATTGTTCTGTTCCTATATATAGAGTATTATTTTCTATCCAATGTTTTTCTTTTTGAGTAAGGTTTGTTCCATATAATATTGATATAGCAAGTATTAATAAAAAATTTATTTTTATAAAAAACACATATATCCTTATCTTTGACTTATTATATCAATATTATACTTTGATGAGTAAAGATAAATATAACTTATTTAAGTTATATTTATCTTATAAAATTATTTAGCTTCTTCTTTTACAAAAAAACTTGAGAAGTAAGTTAATAGTCCTGTAAATACCAATAATCCAAATAATGCTCTAATTATATAAATTGTTGCAATTGACTCTTGAGATTCCATAAAACCAATTAAATCAGTACCAACTCTTTGATCTAAAATTTGTACAATACCAGCAGCTGTTAACGCTAATGTTAATCCTAACATACCAATATTCATCATCCAAAAAGATGCTAATTCTCTTTTTTGTGCAGCTCTACAGTTACCATGAGGTCTTCCTCTTAAAATAGGCATTGCATAAGATATAATTGTAAAAATAATCATAATATATGCTCCATAAAAAGATAAATGACCATGTGCAGCAGTTAACTGTGTACCGTGTGTAAACATATTTACAGGTGCTAAAGTATGCATAAATCCCCAAACTCCAGCTCCTAAAAATGCCATTACTGCTGTACCTTTTGCCCAAGTAAGTGCCATCTCATTATCATGAGTTATTTTTCTATCTCTTGCCATTGTAAATGCAAATAAAATCATTAAGAAAAATGGTAAAGGCTCAACGGCAGAAGATATAGATCCAATCCATAGCCAGTACTCAGGTGCTCCCATATAGAAGAAATGATGCCCTGTACCTAATATACCAGATACCATAGTCATAGCAATGATTAAATATAACCATTTATCAATATGCTCTCTATCAACACCTGTAACTTTAATAAGTACAAATGCTAAAATAGCTCCAAGAATAAGTTCCCAAGTAGCTTCAACCCATAAATGTACAGTAAACCACCAGAAAAATTTATCAGCTATTAAGTTATCCGGAACATAAAATGCTATTAGAAAAAATACTGCAAGACCTAAAAGTCCAGTAATTAAAACTGTAGTTATAACAGTTCTTCTACCTTTTAATATTGTCATACCTGTATTTATAATATAAGAAACAACAACTAGTACTATACCTAACTTTGTAGGTAATGGTTGTTCTAAAAACTCTCTACCCATAGTTGGAAGTAAGTTATTAAATGTTAATTCAGTTAATTGAGCATATGGAACAAATAGATAACCTAAAATTGTAGCAACACCTGCTGCTGCAAATACCCAAAATGTTAAAATAGCTAACTTTGGACTCCAAAGTTCTCTTTCAGTTTCTTCAGGAATTAAATAATATGTTGCACCCATAAAACCAAATAAAATCAATACTATTAGTAAGTTTGTATGAACCATTCTTAAAACATTAAAAGGTATTAATGGGAATAAAAAATCTCCATATAAATACTGTATTGCCATAAGCAAACCAAATAAAATCTCCCCTGCAAGAAGAATTAATGCAAAAATAAAATACGGTTTTGCTACCGCTTGTGAACTATATTTCATAATATTCCCTATCCTTCAATTGTTGGTGGCCATTCATTTGTATTAACTTTTGATGTCCAAATTAAAAAGTCTGATAGACTATTAACCTCTTCTTCTGTTAAGTTAAACTGTGGCATTTTTCTTCTATTTGGTGTATTTAGAGGCTGAGCAGCCATCCACCCTTGCATATAACCTTTAAATGCAGCTACATCTGAAGCACCTCTTCTTTGAAATACATTCGCAAGTTCTGGTGCATAATATGCCCCTTCCCCAATTAGTGTATGGCACCCCACACAATCATTCTTTTCCCAAACTTTCTTTCCAGCAACAACAGATTCAGTCATATTAACTTCATTTGATCGTTCTGGTATTTGTTGTACAGTATCAAAAGTAAGCGCTAAAAATATTAATAGGGCGAACATTCCACCACCATAATATATGTTTTTAGCCATACTTTTCGTTATACGTTCTGTCATAAATTACCCCTTTTTTAATTTCTACCTTTATATAGTAATAAGATTATACATTATTTATAGTTAATACTACTTAAACCAAAAAAGCCATCCTTCTAGAGGATGGCTTTTTTTTAGTATTTTAGTAAAACTTAAAAAATTATTATAATTTTTCTGCTTCTTGTACATCATAAAGAATATCATCCATTGGATGTCTATACATAGGCATAGCAAGTCTTTTTTCATCTAAAATATGACCGATAAAACCTAAAGTTCTACCAGCAATAAAGAATGCATTTAATGTTCCAGATGCGATAAATTCATTTATCTCTTCTTCAGAATAACCTAATGCTCTCCACATATCTACCATTAAAATACCAATTGTACCATCAACATTTAAGATTAAATTCTCTTTTTTAGATGTAGTAAGAGCTTCAACAGTTCTTGCATAATCTAAAAGTGGAGTTGATGGAAAATGCTCTGCAGCAAAATTCATAAGTCCAGTAACTCTTAAATCAGGATTTTTTAATGATTTAATTCTATGTCCAATACCAGGAATTGGTATACCTTGTTTTTTCATATGACCTAAGAACTCTTTTGGAGTTAGACCATTATCATCTGCATATTTAAAATGTTCAGCAGCACCATCAATAGCACCACCAAATCTTGGACCAATTGTTAATAAACCAGTTACAAGTGATTCAACAACTGATTTACCAGCTCTTGCAGTTACTTTACAGTTATGTGCTCCTGAAACCGCAGGACCATGATCTGCAACAGTCTTCATAACTGTTTCGATAAAGTCTGTAGCCCATTTTGGATATTGTTTTTTGAACCATAGAAGTGAAATAACATCACCAATACCTTTACCAGTATCAGGAGTAGCCACAGAAGATATTGGGAAACCAGCATAAGTAGCCTCTTCACCTCTATCATCAGAAATTGTACAGATAAACTCTTTACTTCTTCGTGATGTTGGACATACATTCATCTCTGGCTCTGGAATTGGATCTAAATTCATCTCTGTAAATACTTTATTAATCATTGCTGGAAGTTCATTGAATGATGTTGGTACATGAATACCTGCATCTCTCATAGCATTATTTTTATATTCTGCTGTTTCCATCTCACCATTTGCAGAAGCTCCTGCATGACCAAATTGAACACCAGAATCATAATACTTAGCAATTGTACCAATACACCATGCGATGATTGGCTTTTTAATCGTACCATTCTTAACAGCTTCAATTACTTTATACTCTTCAGTACCACCAACTTCACCAAGAAGAATCATATACTTAACAGCAGGATTTTTCTCCATTCTAAGAAGGTTATCAATAAAAACAGATCCTACAAATCTATCACCACCAATAGCAACACCCTCAGCAATACCATCAGCATTTATAGCAATAATATTTGAAAGTTCATTAAATAAACCACCTGAACGAGTAACAAGCCCACATGAACCAGCGCGGTGCAATTTAGAATTAATAATATTTGTAATTGTACCACCAATATTTGCAACTTTAAATGCACCTGGAGTTATAGCACCAACAGTTGCTGGACCAATAACAATAACACCAAGTTCTCTAGCTTTTGCATTCATTGCACGAGCTAATCTCTCAGGGATACCTTCAGCAGTAATCATCATTGATGAGAAACCACCAATTTCTAAAGCTTCCATAGTAACATCATAAGCTGTTCTAAAAGATG
>CAZLZQ010000020.1:0-23837 GCA_964564065.1 uncultured Arcobacteraceae bacterium
AACTTAAAATAATTAACTAATCAAATAAAATTAACAAACAATTAACATATTCAACTTGATTTAAATCAATTTCAGCTAAAATTCTCGTAATAAGTGACGTTTTGCGTGGCTTTATTTTAAACTTTAGGAGGATGTTGATGCAGAACAGTGCAGCAATTGAGTATGATTATTCAATAGCAAAAGCCTTTACTTTTGCAACAATTCTGTTTGGTATTATAGGTATGTTAGTTGGTGTTATTATAGCATTTCAACTTGCATTTCCAGAGCTAAGTAATTTAGCTGGAGAATATGGTACATTCAGTAGGTTGAGACCTTTACACACAAATGGTGTGGCATTTGGTTTTACGCTTGGTGGTGTCTTTGCTACATGGTATTATGTAGGTCAAAGAGTATTAAAAGTTTCTTTAAAAGAATCTCCATTTTTAATGGGTGTTGCGAAATTACATTTCGTATTGTATTTTATTACAATTCTTTTAGCAGTTGTTACTTTAATTTCAGGGATTACAACTTCAAAAGAGTATGCTGAATTAGAATGGCCAATCGATCTACTTGTAGTAGTATGGTGGGTTCTATGGGGTGTATCTATTTTTGGATTAATCGGAATTAGAAGAGAGAGAACATTATATATCTCTTTATGGTATTATATAGCATGTTTCATTGCAATTGCAATGTTATACCTATTTAATAATATGGAAGTTCCTACAATGCTATTTGCTGGTGATGCTCCAAGTAGTATGATGCATTCAATTTCTATGTATGCTGGTACAAATGATGCTCTAGTACAATGGTGGTTTGGACATAATGCTGTTGCATTTATATTCACAACTCCTATTATTGCTATGATTTATTATTTCTTGCCAAAAGAATCTGGACAAAATGTTTATTCTTATAAACTTTCTATTCTTGCATTCTGGGGATTAATGTTTGTTTATTTATGGGCTGGTGGACATCACCTTATCTATAGTACTGTTCCTGATTGGATGCAAACTATGGGTTCTGCAATGTCTGTTGTTCTTATTTTACCATCATGGGGATCAGCAATTAATATGCTTCTTACTATGAAAGGTGAGTGGGGTCAATTACAATCATCTCCATTAATTAAATTTATGGTTATGGCTTCAACTTTCTATATGTTATCAACAATTGAAGGTCCAATCCAAGCTATTAAATCAGTTAATGCTATTGCTCACTTTACAGACTGGATTCCTGGTCACGTGCATGATGGTACTTTAGGATGGGTTGCATTTATGATTATGTCATCATTATTCCATATGGCACCAAGAATGTATGGTAGAGAGATCTATTCTAAATCATTAATGGAAACACAATTCTGGTTACAAACAACTGCTATTGTATTATACTTTACATCTATGTGGATTGCAGGTATTACACAAGGTATGATGTGGAGAGCATATGATGAATATGGTTCTTTATTATACTCATTTATTGATACTGTTACAGTACTACACCCTTACTACACTATTAGAGCTGTAGGTGGATTGATGTTCTTAGCTGGTTTCTTTATTTTCGCATACAATATGTATAAAACAGCAACTTGTGGTAGAGTTCTTGACAAAGAACCTGCAAACGCATCGCCTATGGGCGCTTAAGAGAGAGGGGTTAATATGTTTCATTGGTTAGAACAAAGACCGTTTTTCTTTGCGGTATTCACATTTTTATTTGTTGCTTTTGCTGGTATTATAGAAGTAATTCCTGATTTTGCAAAACAATCACAACCTACAGTTGGTACTAAACCATTCTCTGTTTTAGAGTTGGCTGGTAAACAAGTGTATATAAAAGATAGTTGTAATGCATGTCATTCACAATTAATTAGACCATTTAAATCAGAAACTGATAGATATGGTATGTATTCTTTAAGTGGTGAGTATGCTTATGATAGACCATTTTTATGGGGATCTAAAAGAACTGGTCCTGATTTACATAGAATTGGTAACTACAGAACTACAGATTGGCATGAAAACCATATGATGGAGCCGTCATCAGTTGTACCTGGTACAATTATGCCTGCATACCCTCATATGTTTACAAACAAAGCTGATATTGCTACTGCATATGCAAATGCAAATACTCAAAAACAAGTATTTGCAGTACCATATGATAAAGCTGGTAATCCTAAATTAGGTTCATGGAATGATGCACAAGCTTTAGCTTTAGAAGAAGCAAAAGCTATTGCTGCTGACATGAAAAATGAAAATGTAAAAAATGCAGTAGCAAATGGTGAGATTCCAGAAATTGTTGCGTTGATTGCATACTTAAATTCTCTAAAATAAAAGGTTTAAAATGGAATACGAAACATTATTAACGATACAAGGTTATGCTAAGTTTACTTTAATGGCTATCGTTTTTATCGTATTCTATAGTTATGCTTACTCATTGTATAAAAGGGATAAAACAGGGGAAAGAGACTTTGAACAGTACTCTAACCTTGTCCTTGATGATGCAATTGAGTCTAAACCTTTAGAAAATAATAGAGAGATAAAAAAACTTGAAAAAGATGATGAAAATCAAATTTTAGAGAAAGATAAAAAAATAAAAAAAGGAGATAGCTAGTATGAAATCTATGGTATTAGGTGGTATTATACTTATCGTTGCATTGATGGCTGGTACATACTTCATGGCAGGGGATTCATTTCAACTGGGTGAAGATTATATCAATGACCTTACAATGCTTGCAGGTGTTGCAATTATTGGTATTACAGTATTTGTTGCATTAAAGTATGTAAATCAGATTAAGAATGATACAGCTACTGGTGAGTTAAAAGAGGAAAATTGGGATGGTATTGGTGAATACGGTAACAATATTCCAACAGGATGGGGATTGGCTTTTATAGGTACAATCATCTGGATGTTATGGTACTTTTATGTAGGTTATCCTACAAATCAATTCTCTCAAATTGGTCAATACAATGAAGAGACTTTAGAGTATCAAAATAAATTTGAGAAAAAATGGGACAATATCTCTAAACAAGATTTAGTAGGTATGGGTCAATCAGTATTTTTAGTACAATGTGCACCTTGTCATGGTGTAGATGCTGAAGGTATTAAAGGTAAAGCTCAAGATTTAACAAGTAGAATTGCTAAAGAATCAGTTCTTGAAACAATTAAAAATGGTGCAAATAACTTTAAATCTGCATATCCAGGTGGTATGCCAGCTGGTATGGCTTCTGGTGCTGATGCTGAAGAGATCGCTACTTATGTAGCTGGTGGATTCAAAGGTACTGCTCCTGCTTCATTTGCTGCATGTTCATCATGTCATGGTGAAGATGGTAAAGGTATGGATTATGTTGCACCAAATATTAGAACTTATGGTGATAAAATTGTAGCAACTGTACTTAAAGATGGTAAAAAATCAACAATTGGTACTATGCCTAGTTTTGATGGTAGATTATCTGAAACTCAAGTTAAAGCTGTTGCTAATTACTTAAGAAGTATAGGAGAATAAGATGGCATTACCTGTAAAAATGAATGATAGTGAAAGAGGTATAATGGCTCTTAATGGTCTTACTGGTGGAATTATTGCAACTGTATTGTTGCTTTCAATTTTGGCAGTATTAACTATAAATGCTATTTCAGTTCAGTCTGCAAATGCAGAGAATTATTATGAGGTTAACCAAGATTTACATGCATTAAAAATGAATAGTCTTGATAACCACAAAATGTGGATAAACAAATAAGGAGTCGATGATGGATAGAGTAATTGGAGTATTATTAGCTGTTTCAGCTGTAGTAACAATAATGTTATCATTTTTAGACCCTACTAAAGTATTTGTTGGGTAATTATTGATAATTACAATATAAAAAGGGGAGGTGTTAATTCATCTCCCCTTTTTTAATTTATAATGTATTAAGTCAAAAGGATGTAACATACCTTTTTATAAAGGATTTGATAGTGAAATCAAAAATATTTTTATTGTTATTTGGACTTACAAGTCTAATAGCAAATTCAACTAATACATATGTGTTAGCAGATGGTGGTATCTTAGATCAGAGAGCTCAAGAGAAAATCAAAGAGATTGGTGATGAAGTAAAAGAGAAACTACATATAAATATGTATGTTGATCTAAAAGGTAATAATGGTATAGATATAGATCTACCTAGAGATACTAGAGTTAAACTTATGAGAGAAAAAGAGCTTATGATTACAAAAAATCTTAAAGCTCCTTATGCAGTTTTAGTTCTTTCAATTGATCAAATGTATACTTCAATTTTGATGTCTGATGATTTGAAAAATATTATAGATAAAGATGAGATTTTAGGTGGTTATGTTATACCTTTACTTGCATCTAAAGATAAAAATACTTTAATTGCAAAATCAAGTGCAGCAGCACTAAATGGATTTGCACAAATTGCAGATACTTTAGCAGAGAGTAAAAATATAAAATTAAAATCAAGTATAGGAAATGAAGGTAAGATAACAAGTACTGTATGGAAAGTTTTTATGTATACAATGGTAGTATTTGGAATATTATCCTATATAGTAATTATTATGAGAGAAAAGAAGTATAAAAATATGACAAAAGAAGAGTTAAGAGAGTTAGAAAAAAATGGAAAATAAAACAGAAAATAAACCAATGCCAAAATGGTTAATATATGCTCTTTTTATACTTAAATTTATTATTGGTTTATATTTAATATATTGGACAATATATATGACACTGCAGTCTGATGTAGGTAAAGATGTAGATAATGCATTTTTAAGTACTTATCATCATATTGATGATGATTTTAATAAATTAGTTATCGATAATAATTTATTTGAAAAAGAATATAATGTTAAATTTGAGCTAAATGATGAAACAATTATTGGTTTAACATATAATGATATTTATCTATCTCAAAGAGTTATTCAAGATAGAAAAATAAGAAAAAATATTTTAAAAGTTGGTGATAATACTTTTAAAATAAGTGTTCAAGATAAAAATGGAAATATGATAAAAAATGATCATATTGAGATATTGATTACAAAAGCTACTAATCATACCGAAGATGTAAAACTAAAGTTTATAAATGAAGATACTAAACATTTTAATATAAAAAGTAAAGGTTATTGGAACATAACAGGTACTATAAAAGTTAAAGATAAAATTGGTAAATTTTATATAAAAACAAATGCAAAAAACTATATGCAATAACTCTTTAACAGTATTCCCAACAGCTAGATCTGTTCGGGAATATATTAATAACTCCAAATCAAAAAATCAATTACTACAAAAGATTATACCAATAGGTGAATTTTTTCAGTTAAGTGTACTTCATAAGATAAAAAAAAACTCAATAGATAAAAATCTAAAAATAATATACTTAAAAGAGGCAATTTTAAATAGTGATATTGAAAAGTTAGGCTTGAGTAGAGATTTTAGTACTTTTTTAAAACAGAGTGAATATATATTTAGATTTTTTTTAGAAACAGCTAATGAATATGTTAAATTTGAAAGTTTGCTTGAATCGGATACTTATGCTTTATATAGTGACCATATTGAGGTATTGCAAGAGGTTTATATAAATTATACTAAGTTATTAGAAAAAAATAACTATACTGATAATATTTTGATGCCCAATGAGTATCTGATAAATATTGATTATATACAACAATTTGATTTTGTTACTATTTATCTTGAGGGATATTTATCGAGTTATGAATTTAAAATTATAAGAGATATATCAAAAATAGTAAGCTGTAATATTAAAATATCATTTAATCAATTTAATGAAAAAAACTTTTTACTTTTTAATAAAATAAAAGATAATTTAAAAACAGGGCATAGTTATACTATAGATTTAACAAATGAAAAAATTATAGATGAGAAAAAAACTGATTTTTTTACAAAGAGTGTAACTATATCTCCAATGCCTTCACCCCTAGATCAAATTGCCTTTATAAAGTATCAAATAACTAAAATGATAGATGATGGAATAGCAGCTCAAAAGATTGTTGTAATTACCCCTAATGAGAAGATAACAAAGATGTTAGAGTTATTTGATATAGAACATTATTTTAACTTTGCAATGGGTAGAGGTATTAGAGATCATAAAATACTAGAAGTGATAAAATTAATCAATAAAATTCTAGTTGATAAAGAACCAAAAGATATACATAAGTTTAAATTTTTAGATTTGGATGAAGAAAAATTTATAAATATATTTAAGAATAATTGGAAAAAAGTTATTACAATTGATTTATTTAATGATATTACTACATATTTATTTTCATTTGTAATTGATGAAGATATTATAGAAAAATTAGAAGCTGAACGAAATAGTTTGGAGTTATTATTGTTTGTAAATATTAATGATGATTTTGAAAAAATTTTAGTTAAAGATTTTATGAAATTATTGCAAAATCAGATATCTACAATCAGTATTGATGATGTTTTTGGTGGAAAAATAACTGTTTTAGGGATACTTGAAACTAGATTAATAACATATGATGGTGTGATAGTTATAGATTTTAATGATGACAAAATACCAAAAATCAGTATAAAAGATAAATTTATCTCTTCAAATTTAAAAGAAAAGGTAAATCTACCTACGTTAACAAATAGGGAGAATTTACAAAGATATTATTATAATAGTGTTTTTAGTAGAAGTAAAAGAATTGCATTGTGTTATGTAGATGATGATAGCTCCGTTATGAGTAGATTTATTGTTCAACTATTTCCAAACTATAAAGATTTAATAGTTAAAAAAGATTATAAATCTATTTTATATAATAAGCAAGTATTAAATCATTTTTCTAAAGATATAGTTGTTGATATAGATTTATCAACTCGTTCATGGTCAGCTACAAGTTTAAAAACATATTTAAGTTGTAAAAGAAAATATTATTTTAATTATATATCTAATATAAAAGATCATAGTATAAGTATAAAACCAGAGCCATTTGAAATTGGTAATATTATACATAATGCTTTAGAAGATGCAGTTAAGCAAAATAGTTTAAATACTATTTTTTTAAATAATTATTTAAGTAGCTATCAAAAAACAAATCCATATTTAGTTTTAGAATTAGAATTATGGAAGAAAAAACTAATTAATTTAATTGAATTTGAAAGAATAAGAGAACAAAATGGTATAAAGATATTTCAAGTTGAACAACCATTTAATATAAACTATAGAGGTCTTAATATCAAAGGTAAGATTGATAGAGTGGATAAGTATTTGGATAATAGTTATGAGATACTTGACTATAAAACATCATCCTCATTAAAAATTGATACAATAAAAAATTATGAAGATTCTGTAGATTTTCAATTAGAATTTTATCAAATAGCTTCAAGAGATAAGATGATTAAAAGTGTTGGTTACTTTGATTTAAATAGTTGTAGTATAAAAACTGAAGTTGTTTTAGATGAAAAGCTCGATCTGTTAAATTTACATCTTGATGCTTTAAAAACAACAAAAGTAGATTTTAAAAAAACTGATGAGTTATCAAAGTGTCAGTTTTGTCAATATAAAACAATATGTGATGTATAAAATATGATAAGAAAAACATTTAAAAAAGTTGGTAAAACAAAAAAATTAAAACCTTTTTTAGAAAAGTACAATATCCCTTCAGATTATTTATCTGTAACAAGAAGAATGACAGCAAAAGCTGTTTTTATTGGATTATTTATTGCTTTTATACCAATGCCTATGCAGATGTTAGCAGTAGTATTATTGATACCAATAATAAGATTTAACGTACCAATTGCATTAGCAATTTGTTGGTTATCAAATCCTTTTACAATGCCAATAATCTATTATGTAGAATATCTAACAGGAAGTTTTATTTTAAATATAGATGTTAGTAGTGTTGATATGAGTTTAGACTGGTTTAGTCAAAATTTTGAAAATATTTTTGTTCCATTGTATCTTGGTGCTGCAATTTATTCTATAGCTTTTTCTTCAATATCATTTTATTTAATAAATCATTATTGGAAAAGATCTGTTCATAAAAATAAAAAATTATATTTTAAGAACAGAAAATAGTATTAATAATTTGATTGAAGTTCAATAAGAGATTGTTTTACGATTTGTGAATGCTCTTTAACTTTTACTTTAGACCAAATAGCTGATATCTCACCTTTAGGATTAATAATAAAAGTTGATCTAACTACTCCCATATACTCTTTACCAAAAGTTTTTTTAAGTTGCCAAACACCATAAGACTCACAAACTTCTTTACTCTCATCAGATAATAAAGTTATACCTAAATCTTTTTTTGATATAAAGTTTCTATGTTTTAAGCAACTATCTGGACTAACACCTAATATAACTGCATCTAGATCATCAAACTCTGGTTCTGCTTGTGTAAAATCACATGCTTGAGTAGTACATCCAGGTGTATTATCTTTTGGATAAAAGTATAGTACTATCCATTTACCTTTTAAATCTCTTAAGCATATCTCTACTTCATCTTGATTTGGTATACAAAATTCTGGTGCTTTATTTCCTATTTCTAACATTTTAATCCTTTAAAATTTTATTTTACTTTATTGCAATAAATGTTGCAAAATTAACCCACTTAAAAATACAATCAAAGTGTTTAAATCCAGCATCTATTATCATTTTTTTATTCTCTTCGTAACTATAAGGGATAAGAACATTTTCCAATGCTTCTCTTTTTTGTGCAATCTCAAATTCACTATATCCTTGAGTCTTTTTAAAACTATAATATTCATCAATAAATTGTTTATTTAAAATCTTATTATCTGTAATAACTTTTTCACTAAAAATAAATACACTTCCAAATTCTAATGAATCATATATCTTTTTAATAAGTTTTTCTCTTTGTAATGGTCTGACAAATTGTAATGTATAGTTTGATATTATCACATCTGATTTTTTAAAATTTATATTAAATATATCATCATGTAAAAATGTTATGTGATGTCCATACGCTTTTGTTTTTTGTTTTGCTCTTACAAGCATAGCATCCGAAGTATCTATACCTATTAAATTTAAATCTTTATTAGACTTGTTTGCAATATCAATAAGAGTAGATGCTGTAGAACATCCTAAATCATAAATAGTAGAATTATCTTTTATATACTTTAGTGCAAATGATGTTGTAAGTTCTAACATTTGTGCATAATATGGTACAGAACGATCAATCATATCATCAAAAACAGACGCTACACTCTCATCAAATTCAAATTGTTTGGTTATTGGTTTATCAAATACTTTATCTTTCATCAAAAGTATTGTATAATAATAAATATTTTAAAGTATTTAAAGGAACTATATAATGGCATTGTTTGGAAGTATAGGAAAAGCATTTTCCCCAGCTAAAATCAAAAAGAGAACATTTGACCCTGAAAAAATGTCTGTTGAAGATATATCAATACCTCTATGTTTAAGAAATTTAGATATAGATACTGCAAAAAGTATGGTTAATGAAGAGTTTGGAACATATCGTTCTTTAGGTTATAAAGACAAGCCTCTTGATCAGATTAAGTTTAAAGAATATCATTCGTACCAAATTGGAATAGTATTAAGATGTTTACAAGAAAATGTTGTATTCTTTTATCCTAAAATTGATGAAGTTTTACCCTCAATGGTAACATTTATAACAAAAAAGCAATTACATCTTAAAGTATTTGATATAGTATTTAGATTTGATAATATGGTAAATAAAGATGCATTAGCACAAGAATTAATTATTGATATGCAATGGACACCATTAGATATGGCATATTTACTACATTATTTATGTTTAGAAAATAGAATAATACCTAAAAAATAATACCTTAATAGGTATATTTTTTAGCTATATCTATATCATTTAGAATCTCTTTTTTTAAAGAAGAAAACTCTTCAAATTTTTTGTTATCTCTTATTTTTTTAAAAAACTTTATCTCAATACTTTTAGGTATAGTTACTTCTGATATATTATCTAAAATATGAGTCTCTACTGCAAATTTACCATCAGTAGTAACCCTATGACCAATAAAAGTAACTGAAGGATACGTGACATTGTTTAAAATTGTTTGAGTTATATATATTGCTTCTTTAGGAATAAGATAGTTTTTTATCTCTAAATTAATAGTAGGAACAAATTGTTTTTTTCCTAAACCTTGACCTTTTATAGGATAACCTTTTAATTTATATTTGTATCCTAAAAAATTATTTGCTTTAGATATTTCACCATCTCTTAAATAATCTCTTATAACTCTTGAGTGTACAGCTATATTATCTATCTTAAATTCATTTATAATCTTAACATCACCTTTGAAAAGATTTTTAAGATTTTGAATATCATATGCTGCTTTATATCCAAAATGAAAATCATAACCAACAATTATTTTATTTAATAATGGAAACTCTTGATATAAAAGTTTTATAAACTCTTCTCCACTTAAATGCTTAATATTTTCTAATGGATAAAAAAATATTGGATATTTAGTATGCTCCTCTCTTGCTGTAAAAGGTGAAAGGTTTGCATAAGAAGTTTGTATCACTACAATTGCACCATTTTCATCTAAATTTGAAAATAGCTGTTGATGTGCTAAGTGCATACCATCAAAACCACCAATTGCTATACTAGTAATTGTATTTTTTATATTTATTCCTTTTAATATAGAAGTTAAGTGTGGTATAATACATAAATTTAGATGAAAAATAGATATAAGGAAATAGTATCAAAATCAATATATATCAAATTGTAAAAAAATCAAATGATGGATTTGAACCATTGGTAAATGAATTTATAAAAATGTCTAGTAGATATGCTACAGTAGAGGTACATTCAATTTTTAATAAGCAAATAGGTAAGGCACAAACAATAGGTGAAAAAGAGGCTCAAAAGTCATATAATGATGTTTTTATTCCAAAGTTAGATAATGGTTATAATATAGCTTTAGATGTATTGGGTTCAAAAATGGATAGTTTTAAATTTAGTACATTTTTAGAAGATAAGATGACTGTTAATTTTTTCATAGGTGGTGCATTTGGATTTGATAGAGAATTTTTAACAAAATGTGATAAAGTAATATCTTTAAGTGAACTAACATATGCACATAAAATTGCTAATATAGTTTTATGTGAGCAGATATTTAGATCACTTTGTATATTGAATAACCATCCATATCATAAGTAATTTATATAAATTTAGTTAAAATAAGAGAAATTAATAAATGGAGAGCTAATCGTGGCTTCGAAGAAACAGATAGAAGAGTTAAAAGAGATTTTAATTAGTAGAGAGATAGAGATAAAAAGTAATATTAGTGATAGTATAGATAATATTTCAAAGTTGAATAATTGTGATTGTAAAGATGACTTAGATTTTGCAGAAGCAAGTAGTGATAGTTTTACATCTGGTATTATTGTACAGCAGCAAAAGCAAGAACTTAAAGAGATCGGTGAAGCTTTAAAAAGTATAGAAGATGGAACTTATGGTATTTGTGAAATGTGTGATGAATCTATCGCTATTGGTCGATTAAAAGCAAAATCTTTTGCAAAATATTGTACTGATTGTAGAGAGATACACGAAAATAATTGTCAATAAATTAAGGAGATAATAGTAATGGGATTAAAAAAATATATATTTGGATCGATAGTTTTAATATTTGTAATATTTGGATATGCTTTTAGTATAGAATCTGGTGATTATAGATTAGAGATATTAAATACAGTATTTATTTTACCTGTAGCAATATGGATAGTGTTGCCAGTTGCATTATTGTTTATAATGAGTGTTCTACATATGTTATTTTATGGATTAAAAAACTATTTTACATTAAAATCAGTAAATAAAGATATTGAATCTATAAAACTACTTTTATCTAAAAAAATAATGGATGAGGATGCATCAGTAGTTCTAAAAAATGAATCTTTTAAAGAGTTAGCAAAGATTATTAAGCAACTAAATATTGAAGTAAAAGGTGGAGATTTTGATTCATCTGATAAAAAGTTAGTTAATGCAATTGCTCAAGTTGAGAGTATAAAAAATGGTAAGTATATCTCAACTAAAGATTTAAAATTACAAAATAATAGTAAGATTATGAATCAAAATATTAAAAATAGAATTGCACAAGATGATAATTTTGCATTAGAAACTGTAAAAAAGAGTTCAAATAATTCTGCAGATGTAGTAAAAGTTGCTTTTGATAAAGTTCTTGAAACTAAATCTATGACAACTATTAAAAAAATTATTGATGTTGTAGAGTTTGATAAATCTATGATTATAGCATTGTTAGAAAAAGATGCTAAAGAGCAAAATGATTTTTCTTTAAGTAATGATATGATTTTAAATTTAGTTAAAAAAGTAGAATTTACAAATGAAGAGTTGATCAATATTGCTAAAAAATATAAATCTACAATGTCACCAGAACAGCTTATAAAACTATATGAAGATATATCTACATATAACGAAGACTATACAACTTCTTATCTTTATGTATTAACTCAATATGAGATGATTGATAATATGAGAGATATATTAATAAATAGTGAATCAACTGATTATACAGCATTTAAAGCTATAATTGATCTAAAAGATGCAGGAAAAAATACTTATTCTTTAGATACTCTTTGTTATAAATAATATTGGGAATCAATGCATAAACTATTAGATTTTTCTAAACCCGTAGTAGCATTAGCTCCTCTAGCGGGTTATACTGATCTTCCTTTTAGATCAGTAGTTAAAAATTTTGGTGTTGACTATACTGTAAGTGAGATGATAAGCTCAAATGCGTTAGCTTACAATAGTGAAAAAACATTAAAAATGATTCAAAAATCACAAAATGAAGATCCATATTTTGTGCAACTAGCAGGCAGTAAATCTGATATTATGCAAATTGCAGTTGAAAAACTAAATGAAGTAGATGGTATTGCAGGTATTGATTTAAACTGTGGATGTCCAGCTCCTAAAGTTTTTAATCATGGATCAGGATCCAATCTTTTAGGTGATCTTCCTAGACTTCAAGAGATACTCAAAACAATTAAAAAGTATTCAAATAAAACATATACAACTGCTAAAGTTAGAATAGGTGTTGATGAGAAAATACCTGTAGATATTGCAAAAGCTGTTGAGGATTGTGGTGTAGACTTTATTGCAGTACATGGCAGAACAAAAAAAGGTGCATATAAAGCTCCTGTTGATTATGATGCGATTGCAGCTATAAAAGAGGCCGTAAGTATTCCTGTCATTGCTAATGGTGATATAACGGATCTAATAAAGTCTAAATATGTACTTGAACATACAAAAGCAGATGGTATTATGATAGGTCGTGGTGCTATTGGTAAACCATGGATTTTTCACCAAATATCATCTGGAGAAGAATATATAAGTTTAGATTTGAAAAAGAAAATTATTTTTGAGCATTTTGAAAATATGATAA
Organism: uncultured Arcobacteraceae bacterium; assembly: GCA_964564065.1. GTDB lineage: Bacteria > Campylobacterota > Campylobacteria > Campylobacterales > Arcobacteraceae > JAIOSF01. Next base: position 13,341 of record CAZLZQ010000020.1, read on the forward strand.
ATTATTATAGTGACTACGGTGTAGTTATGTTTAGAAAGCATCTTCATACATATTCAAAAGGTTATGATAATGCTAATGTATTTAGAGAGAAAGTAAATACAACTGTTGAGCCAGAGCAGATGAGAGATTTAATAGAAAGTTTTTTTTAACAACTATTTAATTCCATATTCTGATATCGCTTGTAGTAGTTCGTTTACATTTATAGGTTTTTGAATATATCTGTATATTCCAATCTCATCAGCTCTTAAAAAGTACTCATATTCTCCATGTGCAGTTGTTAATATACATGGCATATCAGGGTCGATCTTTTTTATCTCTTTTGCCATATCTAGACCATCCATTTTAGGCATTTTAATATCTGTAATTACAAAAGATACATCTAAATTTTCTTTGAAAACTTCTAAGCCTTCTTTCCCATTAATTGCAGTTTTAACTTCACCAAAAACTTTAACTAATATTTTACTAAATGAATTCATAATTGCTTCATCATCTTCTACATATAAAACTTTTTTATTTTTTAAATGTTCTATGTTCATATATTATCCTTTGAGATATAAAAAAAGCTAAGTGGAAATACCACTTAGCTTTTAAAAGAAATTAATCTCTGCTTACCCTAAAAATGGGTTTGCATATAATGCAATTAAAGCAATTACAAGTGTATAAATAACTTGTGCTTCAATCATCGCTAAAGCAATGAACATTGTAGTCATAAGTTTTCCACCCATACCTGGATTTCTAGCAGTTCCAGCAATAGTTGCAGCAGCAGTATTACCCATACCAACAGCTCCACCAAGAGCAGCAAGACCAAGACCAACACCAGCAGCAAGTACTGAGTAAGCTTTCAATGTTTCGTTAGCTACATTTGCATCAGATGCGAAAGCAGCAGTTGCAATAGCAACCATTAAGAATAAAATTTTTTTCATTCTAATTCCTTTGTAATAATTTATTTTTTCAAAAGTGAGTTCGGCTAGCGTAAACAGAAACATAAATGTAACTGCCAATAACTATATAAATATAATTATTTTCCTACTTTACACTCTCAAGTGATGGCATTATATACAAATTTTAATTAAATGTCAAAATTATTGTCTTATTGAATAATCTTTTTAACAATATTATCAACAAGTTCATATCTACTTTCAAATCCAAACATTAAACTTTTTTTATGGTTTGCTTTTTGTATCTTTTTAAGTTCATCATTATTTATAAGTAATGCATCAACTTTAAATGATGTTGATCTATCATGTTCATCTTGTATTAGTGAAAAAGTATCTATAAGTTCTGCTGAATAGTTTGTTGACATTACAAATACTGCATTTTTGTAATACATTGCTCTAAGTACACTTTGAGAAAATAATAAAAGCTGAGTAGGTAAGATAAATATATCTGAAACTATAAAAAGTTCATCTATATCTTTATAATCTTCAAAAAATATAACTTTATATGGTAGTTTAGTTCTATTTACTTGAAGTTTTAGTTTTTGAATCTCTTTTGTTCCTGATTCAATCATAAGTACAAAATTTGTTTCGTACATACTATCTAAAATTTCAAATATTGATTTGATACCACTTAGTGCTAAATCTTTACCCTGAAAAAATATAATTTTAGTTTTTTTATCTATCTCAAATTTTTGTTTAAACTCTTTTTTTAGTTCTTTGTCATATGAGATACTATTATTTACATATGGATATACAACTTCAATTTTGTCACTATTTAATGCTGATAGTTTTTTCATTATTTTTAGTTTTACACCATTTGAATTTACAATAGTTTTTTTACTATTTTCAATCATATTTAGAGCATCATCATTTACAATACCTTGATGAAAATATATATCAGGATAAGTGATTTGCTTAAAAGTTAATTTAGATATTAATGATGGTTTTTTATAATATGTTACATCATATACTTTTTCAAGTCTTTGAGTTATTTTTGTTTTGTTTTTTATTGCTATTTTAATACTATTCATTTTTAAATAGTATTAAAATATTGATTAAAGTATAGTTAGTTTCTAACTATTTATTGTATCAGTTTGGTAAACTTCACTAGCAGTAGTTACTTTTGTTGTTTGTTAAGATATCTCACCTGCAATTTCAGATTCTTTCATAGTGATACCTTGAGGAATATTTTTACTATAAAGATTTACAGTACATTGTTTAAAATTTGGTTCAAAAAATACAAATAAAGGTGCAAATTTTTTTATAGAGTTCGCCAATTCAAAAAATAATAATTACTTATAAAATCATAATCTAATTGTATTGGATAATTTTCTTAAATTAAATTTATTTTTATCATAATAGACTTTTATATTAAATATTATGATATACTGAAAAAAATTTTACAAATTACTTAAGAATAGGAATATAAATGTCAAAAAAAAGTATAATTTACGAAAAGTTACAATGTCCTATGAGAAAGACCAAAAAAAAATTAAAGATTGGTAAATAGATATGATAAAAGCAGCAATGAAAGAATATAATAGTAATAATTCAAATGAATATATGACATTTATAATAGGTAGTATGAGATATGCTATAGAACTACCAAGTATAAGAGAGATTTTAACATATCCAAATTTGATTACAGTTTTACCAGGAACTTCAAAATGGATAAAAGGTCTGATTAATCTTAGAGGACAGGTTGTACCTATTTTAGATATAAGAATCAAATTTACAAATAATGAAGTTGTATATAATGAAGAAACAATAGTAATAGCAGTATTAACAGATGATGATAGACTTATAGGTTTAGTTGTTGATAAAATAGAAGATGTAAAAAAAATTGATAATACTTTATTATATCCTCTTGCCGATATGGGTTCAGCAATACCACCACAATATTTAAAAGGTTTTGCAAGACTTGAGGATAATGAAATGTTGGTTATTATGAATATTGATGCAATTACTCACAAAGATGAATTAAAAGATTAATAGATAAATTATGTATCTAAATTATTTAATTATTATAATACTAAGTGTAAAAAATATATACATATATTAAAATAATATTCTTTTTGTTTACGCTATAATTTTTTATAAATATTGTGTTATTTGTAAAATTTAGTGGATAGTACAGTTTAAGCTGTACTATTTAACTATTAGACCTTTTGTCCAAGATTCCATTACATCATGAAGTTGCTCTTTTGGAGCTTCTATAAAATCAATTACAAAACTATTTTCAAGTTCACAAATACCTATACTTCTCGGTCGTGCTGCTAATATTTTAGTATTTGGGATAGCTTGTCCAAAACAAAAAATTATATTTTTAGCATCTTTAAGTCCATCCATAATTGGTCCATCTAACTCTTTAGTATGTTCATAATGATCAAAAATAGCTATAAATTTTGCTATAGGATGTGCTTCGATTTTAGTTTTGAAGTACTCTGTTATTTCAGATACACTTGTAACTTCTAACTCTGTTTTTAATAACTCTAGTGAATATACTGGATATTTATCCATAAAAATTGTTTTTTTCATTTTTTTCCTTTTATTTATTGTATGTTGCAAATGATTTTATACAACATTTTAAACTTTGTTTTAAATCTTTACCTTGTTTATCCATAAAATCTATTTGCACTTTATAGATAGTTCTATCTTTTTTATTTTTTACTTGTAATAAAATATATCCACCATATAGTTTACTTTTCTCAGTTTTTTTACCTGGATCTTTAGGATCATTTTCATAAACATAATAAGATAAATTTAGTTTATCTTTAGTTTCTTTTTTTCTTTTTATATAACTATTTAATTCACTATAAACTAATTTATCAAGATCATCAAGTTTAATAATATCAAATAATTTAGATTTAGAATAAACTGATCTCTTAACACTTGAGCTTAAATGAATATTCCCACTTTCTAGTAGTGATTGTGCAATTTTAATATCATCATTTAAAAAACATTTTTCAAAAGTAGTTACTTTTGCTTGACAAGGAATACGCTTCGCTTTTCCAGGTGTCTTATCTCTAGTGATCTCAGTATATATACTATTTCCAAGAAAATATGATACAAATACAACTATAAAAATCAATAAATTTCTTTTCATGCCTAACCTTTTTTTAACAGTATATAATTAAAAATTATAATCAATATAATCATATATTAATTTTGAACGGATAATACTATAAAATATATTTTTTGTCAATAATATTTAATAAAAAATGTTATTATGGTTTCAATGTTTATTAAGAAAAAATATAATATCATAACTTAACCGACCAATGGTCAACAAAGGAATAAGATGCCAAGAGTTGTAGATAAAGTGGTAAAACGTAAAGATATAGCAAAATCTACATGTAACCTTTTTATTCAAGAGGGTTTTGTCAATATATCTATAAGCCAGATTGCAAAAGTGGCTGGTATAGGTAAGGGTACATTTTATGAGTATTTTAAAAATAAAGAAGATATTGTATTTGAATTAATGAGTTGTTTACAAGAGGATTATGATCCTAAGTTAAAATCTAATTTAAATGATACTAAAGATACAAAAGAGAAAGTTGCATATCTATTTAATATTTTTTTAGATGATGATGAAACTATTCAGATACAAAGAAAAATATATAAAGAGTTTTTGGCTATATATTTGAGTAATCCTTCTAAAGAGATTATTGAATATCATCAAACATTAAAGAATAAATACTTTCTAGTGTTATCTGATATTTTAAATGATGCTATAAAAAATAAAGAGATATCAAAACTAGCTCTAGAATTTATACCAAGTTTATTTGCTACAGCAGAAGGTTTTTTAATAACAAGTGAAGATAGTAGAAAAGATATTTTAGATTATTTAGATAATCTTTTCTTACTTCTTGAAAGAAATAATTAGTATAAAAGGATATAAATGAAAAAGAAATTACTATTATTAGGTTGTCCACTTTTTTTGTTTTCACAAACAATAGATTTTGATACATCATTGATAGAAACATTGCAAAACAATAAAGGTTTAAAAGCAAAACAACTTGAGATAGAAACATCAAAATTAGATTTAAAAGAGGCAAAAGGTTATAACTATGGTACTTTAATCTTTAATGAAAATATATCAAGAACAAATAACGCTGGTTATGTATTTGGTATGAAACTAGCATCAAGAGAAGCAACATTTGGTGACTTTGGTTTTGCAGAATTTGATATGTCAGGAGCTACAAATCCATTGCCTGTTGCGCCAGAAGCTTTAAATAACCCAGATTCAAGAACAAACTATGAAACGAAAGTAACATATACTGTACCTTTATTTACTGGATTTAAACTAGAAAATGCAAAAAAAATGGCAAAATTACAAATATTAGCTAAAACTGCAAAATATACATATGATAAAAAACAATTAGGGTTAGAGGTATTAAAAGCTTATAATGGTGCAGTTGCATCAAAAGAGTTTATAAGAGCAACATCAAAAGCAAAGGAAGCTACTAGTTCATTTGTAACTTTTGCATCAGAATTGTACAAAGAGGGGCTTGTAACTTCAATAGATGTAAAGCAAGCTCAAGTATATGATATGGGTGTAGATTCTAAAATGATAGAGGCTAAAAATAGATATGATTTAGCTATATCTTATCTAAAGTTTTTAACTTCAAATAATAATATCACTGATGTAAATAGTTTTAAAACTATCAATATTGATACTACCTCTCTTGAAACTTTACAAAATGATGCAAATGAAAATAGAGATGACTTTAGTTGGATGAAATATAATGTAGATACAATGAAAGCAAAAGTTGATTTTGATAGTTCAGATAATTATCCCACAATAGGAGCCCAAGTTGAGTATGGATATAACGATGATAGTTTTAATAACTTAGATAGTGACCATGACTATTATATGGGTGCTATAGGGTTATCATATACTTTATTTGATGGTTCAATCAGTTCAGCAAAAAAACAAAAAGCAAAAATTCAATATAATAAAACAAAATATTATTTAGATTATATGCAAGATGGTATTAAGTTAGAAATTGAAAAAAATATGCTTACTCTTGAATCTAAGAGAAAAATATTTATACAAAAAGAGAAAGCTAATAACTTAGCATCTCAAGTTTTAGAACAATCTCAAGAGATGTATAAAAATCATCTTATAAATATGAGTAATCTACTTATGCAACAAGCAAATCAACAAAAAGCAAATGCAGAGATGATTTTTGCAAAATATGAAGAAACTTTAGCAGCAGGTGTTCTAAAATTATCTTTAGGACAATCTCTAATAACAAATAGCAAGGAAAAATAAGATGATAAAATTAACAATAAAATCAATAATAGCAATAGCAGTTATGTCAAATATATTATTTGCAAAAACAATTGAACTTAGTTCAACAGTAATTTCAGATAATGAAAAATATATTACAAGTAGATTTATGGGATTTATAAAAAGTGTAAATGTTGCAGAGGGAGATATAGTAAAAAAAGGTCAACTTTTATATTCAATAGATTCAACTGAAATTGATAGTAAAAAACAACAAGCACTGTTAGGTGTACAGATGTATCAAAACCAATATAACACTATGAAAAGAAATTATGATAGATTTAAAAGACTATTAGAAAAAGGATTAGTTTCTAAGTTTGAAGTAGAGCAGTTAGAATTAGGAACAATAAACTTATCAGATATGGTAAAAATAAGTAAAGCTCAGGTTAAAGAGGTAGATAATCAGTATCAATACCTTACAATAAAAGCACCAAATAATGGAGTAATTATTAGAAAAACAATAAAAGCAGGGGAGATGGCAATTCCTGGTATGCCTGCTATTGTATTATCAGATTTAAGTTCATTAAAAATTAAAACTGAAGTGAGTGAAGGTGATCTTAAAAGTATATATGTAGGACAAAAAGCAAATATCACTATACCATCTATGGAAGTTAAAACAACTGGTAAGATTATAGCTATTATACCTAGTTCAAATCCTATGACACATACATTTACAATCAAATTGTCATTTGAAAAAATAAAAAATGTCTACCCAGGTATGTATGCAAAAGTTTATATTGATACAAAGAATTAAAAATGGAAAAAAAGAAAAATAAAGAAAATCTAAATCTAAATGAAACAATTTTAGAGGAGATACATGATATCGAGTATGAGCTGCATGATGAAAATATTGCAGGTAGATTAGCCAAAGGTTTTATCTCTCATCCCCTTACTGTAGTATTGGCAGTGTTTATACTTTTTGTTGGATATATGGCTTTAAATCTAACTCCTAGAGAAGAAAATCCGCAAATTAAAGTTGCGGGTGGTGCTGTAATTGTTCCTATGCCAGGGGCAAGTGCTGCAGAGATACAAAAAGTTATTATAGAGCCGTTGGAGAGAAAAATAAGAGGGATAAAAGGTGTAGAAAATATTTTTTCTATTGCTAAAGAATCTGTAGGTATTATTCAAGTTCAATATTATATTGGTGAAGATAAAGATAAATCAGATCTAAAACTTTATGATCAGATTATGAGAAATATGGATGGTATGCCAAAAGGTGCTATGCAACCTATTATAAAAACTATGGATATTGATACTGATATACCAGTAGCAACTATTGCATTTTATAATAAAAATAAAAATAGTTCTCAAACAGAACTATTTAAAATTGTAAATCAAGTTGGATATGAGATAAATAAGATTGAAAATGTAGCAGTAGTAGATTTAAAAGGTGAGAAGAAAGAACAATATAATGTTGAGGTTGATCTAGGTAAACTTTCCGCTTATCATTTATCTTTAGGACAAATAATGCAATCTATAAAAGGGTTGTCTTTTGAACTTCCAGATGCAAAAGGTAAAACAAAATCAAACAAAATTGTAATGTTTGGTATAGAAAGTGCAATTGATAGTGCAACAGATCTGAAAAATATATTAGTGGCATCATATATGGGAAGTCCAATATATTTAAAGGATGTAGCATCTGTTATAAAAAGTTATGATATTCAAAACTTCAAATCAGCACAACTTTATACTAAAGATTTAAAAGGTATAGATCAAACAACACTAACGGTATCAAAACTAAAAGGTGCAAATACAGTTGTAATAAATAATAAAATTTTTACATATCTTGATAGTATAAAAAAAGAACTTGAAGATAAAAACATAGGTTATGTGGTAACACGTGATGATGGATATACTGCAAATCATGCTGTAAATGAACTTATGTTTCACCTTGTAATATCGATTGTTATTATAGCAATTTTACTTGTATTTACTTTAGGATTTAAAGAAGCTATTATTGTTTCATTAACAGTTCCTATGATATTAGCACTTACTCTTTTTATAGGGTTTTTAATTGGTGAAACTATAAATAGAATTACACTATTTGCATTATTGCTATCACTTGGGCTTCTAGTTGATGCAGCTATTATTGTAATAGAAAATATACATAGACATCTACACTCTCATGATAGTAAAGATAAATCGGTAAAACAAATAGCAATTGAAGCAACAAATGAGATTGGTAATCCTACAAATATCGCGACATTGGCTATTGTTATGACATTTGTTCCTATGTTTTTTGTAGGTGGTATGATGGGACAGTTTATGCATCCATTACCTGTTTTTGTACCTATTGCTTTACTTATGTCGTTGGTTGTGGCTTATATTTTCACACCATATTTAGTAAATAAAATGTTAAAGAAGGAGCATTAGTATGAGTCATCATAAAGCTAATAAATTAGAAACTATTATTTACAATATTTTAGAAAGTAGAAGTAGAAGAGTTATGGTGTTATTAGTTACACTATTTTTATTTTTATTTTCAGTATATTTAATCCCTTTAGAGGTTGTAAAAGCAAAAATGCTTCCTGGAAAAGATAGTGATACATTTTCTGTATATGTAGATTTACCAGAGGGTTCTTCAATAGGAGAAACAAAAGAGGTTACTCAATGTATCGCTAAAACATTACAGCAAGAGGATGATGTAACATCTATATCAGTATTTTTAGGTGAAGGTTTACCTCTTGATTTTGCAGGTATGGTAAAAGGTAGTGCTATGAAAAATAGTGAAAATGTATCGGAAATTATGGTAGATCTAAAAAGAAAAGAGCATAGAGAAGAGCCTAGCTATAATCTTGCACATAGAATAAGACCAATTATTCAAGATGCTTGTAGTCTAAATGGTGCAAATATAAAATTTACAGAGATTCCTGCAGGTCCTCCAACTTTAGCAGATGTAGTTGCAGAGATTTATGGTGGTGATAGTTTTGAAAGTAGAAGAGAATTTGCTTTAAAAATTGCAGAAGTTTTGAAAAAACAAGAAACATTAGTAGATGTAGATGTATTAGCTGATGAACCATATAAAAGATATGGATTGGTATTAAACAATAATAAAGTATTAAGAAGTGAAGTGAGTTTAGAGCAAGTGAAAAAAATACTATATCTAGCATTTGAGGGTATGGATGTTGGTGTTGTAAATGAGGCAAATGCTCAAAATCAAATTCCGATTTTTTTAAGACTTGATGATAGTAGAATATTTGATAAGTTAGATAAGCAAAGTATTGAAAATAAACTGTCAAATTTAAAACTTATGAATAAAAAAGGGATGATGATACCTTTAAGTGAATTTGTAACAATTAAAGAAACACTTCAAGAGCCAACACTTACTTCAAAAAATTTAGATCATATGATCAATGTGATAGCAACAACAGATGATGATAGTCAAATATATCCACTTTTAGATGCTAGAACGATGATATTAAATCAATTTTCTAATAACTATGAAGTGTCAAAAGGTGATATGTTAAACCTTATTATTAAAGATAAAAAAACAGGTGAAATATTTACACTTGTTTGGGATGGTGAGTTAAAAGTTACAATTGATACTTTTATAGAACTAGGTGGAGCATTTATAGGTGCATTGGTTCTAATCTTTTTACTTATGGTTGTTTACTATAAAAACTTTGCTTTAGCAGGTGCAATAGTATTGGGTAGTTTTATATCTCTAATTGGAGTTATATTTGGACACTATGTAATGGATATTATTACGCCAGATACATTTTATTTAACAGCTACATCACTTATAGGATTTATTGCTCTTATTGGTATAAATTCAAGAAATTCACTTTTGATTATAGATTTTGCTATGCAACTTATGGATGATAAAGGTTTTAGTGCTAGTCGAGCAATAGCTGTTGCTACTGCAACACGAGCAAAACCAATTTTATTAACAGTATTAGCTATCGTATTTGCAAGTAGTTTACTTGCAGGTGATGCAGTATTTGGTGGACTTGGTGTTGCTCTTATAGGTGGTACTTTAATTGCTTATTTAGTTTCATTATTTTTTGTTCCTGTAACTATTTTAAATAGTTTAAAAAAAATCGAAAATAAAATATAAATATATTTTAGATACAATACGAAAAAAAGGAGATAATAATGAAAAGATTTTTAATGCTAATAATGTTTGTAGTGATCTCTATAGTAAGCACAGGTTGTGCTACATGGGATGGACTAAAGAAAGATAGTAGCGAGGTTTGGAGTGCGATAAAAAAGGATAATGCTAAACCTATAAAATAGTTGACTTAATTTATAGTCCATAATACTTTT
>CAZLZQ010000021.1:0-23733 GCA_964564065.1 uncultured Arcobacteraceae bacterium
ATAGCTTATACTTTATAGATGAACTTCCACTATTTAATACTAATATTTTCATTTATTATCCAATCCTTATCTCTTTTGACATTTAAATCTTTTTTCTTATTATATTTTTATAATTTATCTAAAATTCCAACAGATTCAATATCCATCTTAGAAAAAGCAAACCATTTTTTACCCAAATCTTTTAAACTTGCCCCTATATGATAAACTTCCATCTTGTCTATTATCAAAAATCTATCGTGAGCATTTTTAAATATTTTTATCGTTATAGGATTGTACTGAGAGTTATACTTTTCTAAGTCTAGTTTTAATTGTTTTATTATAGTTTTTGTATAAATAGTAACTTTTATATTTTGATTTTTACTAAAAAGTGTTAAAACTGTTTCATCTATATAGTTATCCAATAATATTATCTCTTTATTTGCACTTTTAATTATATCACTTACAAACTCATAAGCATCAAATATCTCTCCATCATAAAAGATACCTTGTGATGGTTTTATATTTTTAGTTTCCAAGAGTTTCATTTTATTTTGTAAAACACAAATACTATTTTCTAACTCTTTAAATCTTTCATGAGTTATTTTATCGCTATTTATTACATAGCCATTTGAGATATATTGTTTTAAAGTTTGTGTTGCCCATTGTCTAAATCTAACACCTTTTTGAGATTTTACTCTATATCCAATAGAGATGATAACATCAAGATTGTAATACTCTACATTTCTTGTTACTTCTCTACCACCTTCATTTTGAACTGTCGCAAAATTTGCGACAGTTGAATATTTTTCTAACTCTTTTTCTTTAAAAACATTATTTATATGTTTACCTATGGTTTTTACATCTCTATCAAAAAGTTCTGATAATTGATTTCTATTTAGCCAAACAGTTTCATTTTCAACTGAAACTTTTAGTTCTAATTCACCATTATTATAAATTATAGTTTGATTTTGCATTTTAGTACCTTCTTATACTTTTACATATCATAACACTAAAATTTTGTTTTTTATAAAAGTATGTCATTTTATAATGTTTTTCTATTACAACTCTTATCTAAAGAATATCATTTGTAATTATTGGATATTTTATATTATTTATTTTATTCTGTTCACTAATCCAAGTTGATAACTTTACCAATTCATTATCAGATAATTTATCATGCTTACTGTTACATAAATAAGTACAAGCCTGTTTGATACCATCTATTTCGTAAGTACCACATATTAAACAATCTATAAGATAACTATCATTATCTTTTTTATATTCATACTCTACATCTTTATTACATATTTTACATTTTATAATTTTTTTCATTTCTTTCCTTTTTTATTTACTATAATATACTTTTACATTCATTCTTACTCAGCCCAAATACTCCTCATACAACTCAAATAAAAACTCTATTCTATCTTTGTCATTTTTAAAAGATTTTGTGCTATAGCATTTATCGACTGCTTTATCTAAGTTTTGATGAGCTTTTTTTAATTTTGGTGGCATAGATAGTGGGTCATATAAGTCAGCCAAACTACTATCTGTAAACTCTGCTCTTATATCTAAAATATCTTGTGCTTTTTTTTCTACATCTACTTTTTGTTTATCACTTACATTTTTTGGAAACGGATAGTTATTGTAAACTAACTCATTTGAATATCTATAATCACTTTTAATTCTTCCACAAATATATTTTACCCAAGTCATATGTAGCAAAGATGTTAAAATTCCGAAGTGAAATAACGAAGAATTTGACACTACGCTCATTGTATTATTTGCTACTACATTCTCATTTAAATAGGCAAAAGGTATATATATTCTATTACCTGAAGTATTTAATGGTATACCAATATATTCACTTTTTGGCTGTCTGTTCTCTCCAAATAAAGTAGGATATTCTGCTAGTTTTTGAGTAGCAAGTCTTGAACTTGAAGCTCTTAAATTTCTTACATTTTCAATTCTTTGTTTAACTAAAGGCATTTCTTTTAAATCATTAGGATTTAGATTTTCAAGCCATAAACACCATTTAGTCTTACCATTTAAAAATTCACTAGCACTTAAAAGTTGTTTTATATATTTTTTAGATAGTGGTTCATTTTCTATTAATTCATTTTTCTCTTCATCTGTTAATAAAAGATTACCACCATCATTTGGCATACTTCCAAAAGATATATTTGGAATATCACAAATTGATTTTCTTCTTTTCTCTACAATTATATCTTTTCCTTCTACTAAATAAGGATTGATATTTTTTACTTTCTTTTCATGTGATTCTGCTTTTATATCTTCATATTCAAATACTTTTTTATTTTCAATATCAAAATTACCAAAACCAATAATAACAACATGTACTGCTGCATTTGATTTTGCTTCATTGCTCCAATTAAATGTTTGATGTGCAAAGTGTATCTTAATATTATGGTTAAATAACTCTTTCCATAAAATACCTACTTGTTCACCTTGTGAAATAGAATTGGTTGATACGAAAGCAACTTTTATTTTTGTATCTTGTATTAAGTTAGCAGATTTTAGATACCAAGCAGTTACATAGTCAAGTACTCCAGCACCTTTAACTTTGCCAAATATTAGTTTCATATCTTCTTTTTGTTCTTTTGTTTGTAATTGCTTACCTATAAACGGTGGATTACCTAAAATATAAGATAGTTTATCTTTTGTTATTACATCTTCCCAATTTAAAGCAAGTGAATTACCATGTACTATATTTGCAGATTTTTTAAGTGGAAGTCTTACAAAGTATTGCCCAAAATATTCACTTATCATCATATTCATCTGGTGGTCTATTAGCCACATAGCCACTTTTGCTATTTGTGCTGGAAACTCTTCTACTTCTATGCCATGAAATTGGTCTACATCACACCATACTATAGATTCTATATCTAGTACAGCTTCTTTATGAAGTAGCTTTAATATCTCCAATTCTAAAATTCGCAGTTCCCTATATGCGATAATAAGAAAGTTACCACTACCACAAGCAGGATCAAAAAAGTTTAGTGTAGATAACTCTTTATGAAACTCTTGAAGTTTATTTTTATTTTTCTTAATTTTTTCAAATCTTTCATATAGTTCATCTAAAAAAAGTGGTTTGATAAGCTTAAATATATTTGCTTCACTTGTATAGTGAGCCCCTAAATTTCGTCTTAGTGTTTTATCCATGATGGATTGAAAAAGTGATCCAAATATCGCAGGACTTATCCTACTCCAATCAAGATAACAACACTCAAGCAAAATATCTCTCATAGTTGTATTAAAAGCTGAAATAGGCAAAAACTCTTCAAAAAGCTTTCCGTTAGTATATGGAAAATTTGCCAAGCTATCATCTAAAGTTTTTTGTCTTTTATCTTCAGGGGTATTTAGCACTTGAAAAAGCTCTGTAAGTTTACTTCCAAGGTCGCTACCATCTTCACTAGTACGGTTTTCTATAAATTGTGTAAATATCCCTTTTTCAAAAATATTTGAATCTTCTGCAAATTGTAAAAATAATAGTCGTACTAAAAATAGCTCTAGTGCATGACCGTCATATCCTATATCTTTGAGTTGATCGTGTAGTTTTCCCATAAGCTCGGCTGCTTTTATATTTACAGGGTCTTCTTCTATGATTTTATGTTTTGTATAACCTGCAATAAAACCAAACAATGATATATTTTTGTACAATTCACTTAAATGAAATTCATGTACATTATCATCTTCTAAGTCATAAAGTCTAAAAATATCAAAATCAGATATAAGTATATATTTAGGTAGTTCTGCCTCTTTTAATCCTGGAAAATAATCCAACGCTTGTGTATAAGCTTTGTCTAGGTCTTTACCTTTTGATTTATGTTCTACTAGAAGTGTACCTTTCCAAAAAAGGTCTATTCGTCCTCTTTTATCACCTAACTTTTTTACTGGCTCTTCAAATGATGCTACTCTTTTCCGACTAATTCCAAATATATTGAAAAAATCATTCCAAAAGCTTTGAGATTCTGCGTGTTCTCTGCTTTCTGTTTCCCACTCTTTAGAGAAATTTATCGCTCTACTTTTTATCTCATTCCAACTTAGTGCCATCTGTTTGCCTTATACTTTTAATATTATTCTTAAAATATTATAGCTTATTTTTATTCAAAATGTTATGCTATAAAACTTAATAATTTATACTTAATTCCCTTGTGCCTGAATAGCCGTAATTGCTACAGTATTTACTATATCTATCACTTTACAACCACGACTTAGATCATTTACTGGTTTATTGAGTCCTTGTAAAACTGGACCAATAGCTACTGCATCACTATTTCTTTGTACTGCTTTATATGTATTGTTTCCTGTATTTAAATCTGGAAATATTAGTACACTTGCATCACCTTGAAGTTTTCCATTTGGAGATTTCTTCATCGCTATTTTTTTATCAATAGCAGCATCAAATTGAATTGGTCCTTCAACAATAAATTCTAAATTTTTATCTAAAATATTTTTTGTAGCTTGAGCAACTAACTCTACATCTTTTCCCAAGCCTGACTCTCCCGTAGAATATGATAACATAGCAACTTTTGGAATAATGCCAAACTGTTTTGCAGTGGAAGCAGAACTAATTGCTATTTGAGCTAATTCATTTGAATTGGGAGATGGATTTATTGCACAATCCCCATATACAAGTACTTTTGTATCTAAGCACATGAAAAATATACTAGAAACTATATCTATATCTTTTTTAGTTTTTATTATTTGTAAAGCAGGTCGAACAGTATTTGCAGTAGTTCCCACAGCACCGCTTACCATACCATCAGCATATTCTAAATGAACCATCATAGTAGCAAAATATGTACTATCGGATATAAAGATATCATGTGCTTGTTGTTTTAAAATACCTTTATGTTTTCTAATCTCATAAAACTTATCTACAAATATATCTAGAAGTGGTGAACTTATAGGATTGATAATATTTGCTTTAGATAAGTTAATTCCTAAGATTTGTGAACGATGCCTGATATCATCCCCATCACCTAATAAAGTTATATCAACAACTTTACTATGAAGAAGAATTTCTGTTGCTCTTAAAATTCTATCATCACCACTTTCATTTAAAACTATATGTTTTTTATCTAATCTTGCTCTTTCAAATAAATTATATTTAAACATTATAGGTGTCATAATATCTGTTTGAGATAAACTTAATTTATTTAATAAAATTTTTTTATCTATATATTTTACAAAAACACCAGTAACTAGTGCAATCTTCGTATAATTCTTATAACTCAATCGTGGTTTTATATTTGAGATATTTAAAGCTGTTTCATAAGTATTTGTATCAATACTCAAAATAGATATTCCAATATTTTTAAAACCATTCAATAAACTAAATATTGATTCAGTTGGTTTAATTCCACCAGTTAAAACTATTCCTGATATAGGTGGTATATTCTTTGAATCAATTGAACATAATGAACCTAAAATGATATCACTTCTATCTCCAGATACTATTATCAAATTTTCTTTTTCAATCTTAGATAAAAAGTTATCAAGATTCATAGATGCAATTTTTATATCACTGATCTTATGATTTAGATTCTTTGGTTTACCAAAAATTTGTTCACAATTTAGAGAATCCTTTATATCAGACATTGTAATTTTATTTATATCATCAATATATGGTATAAAAAACTTTATATTTTCACTATTATTTATACTATCTTTTTCAATTCTAAATTTATTTATATTATTTACTATAGAGCAAAAATGCTTACATTTTTTATCTTCTACATTCTTTATCTCTATTTTAATATCTTCTTCAATCTCAACAATACTTTTATCATAACCATTTAATACACTAACGATAGAACTATTTAGATGCTTTGCTATATCTAGATTTATATCAAAGTCAAGTATGTTTGAAAATAACTCTTTGCTTTGCCCCTCTATTAAAATAAAATCATACTCTTTTTGTAAATATTGAAACTTAGAAATTATGGATTCATAAACTTTATCTAATTCATTAGAAACAACCATTTTATGAAATTCTGATATAGTAAATCCATAGGTATTTTGAATATTTTGTTTGAGATTAAAATGATTTAACATAAAATCAATATTATTATCATATTTATTTTTAATGATTGGTCTAAAATAAGCAACCCTATGAAAGTTTTGCTTTAGTAATTGCATAAGTCCAATTGAGATAACCAGACTATTTGAGGAAGTTTCCAATGACGATATATATAGTGATTTTATTTTATTCATAGAAAATTCCTTTTAAAATTATACCCTTAATTGATAAGTAATATCTCCTGCACCTACACCTAAAACTAACCCTTTAGTAATAGTTTTGATAACATTATCATCTCGCATTAACTCAATCTTACCATTTGATGTTATAACTTTTGTACAAAAAGATGTATTGTAGTGTGCAAACTCTTTTGCAAAGTCTATATCTTTTATCTGCTCTGCAACTGTCCAAACTGGCAATATAATTAACTCATCACAACCTTTAAAACATCTTTTGAAGTATTCAAGGTTGTCCATGGTTCTACTATATTTATGAGGCTGCCATATAACTGTAGTATGAGATATCTGCTTATGACTTTTATAAAGCTTTACAGATTCCATTGTTGCAATTATCTCTGTAGGATGATGAGCATAATCATCAATTACTACAAAGTCTTCACTTTTTTGAACTATATCAAATCTTTTTTTAATACCTTTATAGTTTAAAAGATTTTGTTTTATCTTTTCTATTTCCATTGTTTGCAAAGCAGCTAAAATAGCACATGAAGCATCAATAGCAATATGTACACCAAAGCCCCAAACTTCAAATACTCCATACTCTTTTAAAGAAAATCTAGTAAAAGGCTCATCATCTTTTAGTATAAATTCTATATTTCGTATATCTTTTGATGGATATAATCGAATAGCATAACCCTCATAATTTTTTAGAAAATCATCTTCTGCATTTATAACACGAAGTTTTGCAATATCTAAAAACTTTTTATAAGCATCATAAAATCTTTTTTCGTCATAATTATAATACTCCATATGTTCAGGCTCAGTATTTAATACAATTGAACAATATGGATGTGATAAAATAAAACTCTCATCACTTTCATCTGCTTCAAATGCCAAGATATCATCAATATACCTAAAGTTTGAATCAAACTCTTTACTAATAGCCCCTATGATTGCAGAACTATTCAAAATAGAACTAAGAATAGCCGTAGTTGTACTTTTACCATGTGCAGCACATACACAATAGTTTGTAGTCTTTTGCATAATGATACTTAATGCTTCTTTTCTAGGAAGAAGCATAAGCTCTTGTCTTTTAGCTTCTGTTATCTCTACATTATCATTTAAAACTGCAGCACTATATATAACTAAATCTTGCCCATTTATAGAATCAGCTGATTGGGGTATAGATACTTTTATACCCTCTTGCTTTAATTTCTTGGTAATTGGTGTATCTTTAATATCAGAACCACTTACCTCATAACCTCTATACTGAAGAAATCTTGCCAATGCAGATAAACCAATACCGCCTATTCCTATAAAATGTACTTTCATTAGTTTAGTAGATGCTTTAGTTTTTCATATTGTTCTTCAATAGAAGATATATTTTTATTTAGATACTCTTTTACATCAAATTTAAAATCAAGGATAAAATAACCATATTTTTCATCTTCAACCTCATTTTGATGTTCTACATCTTTATCATAAAAAGTATCCATATCTTTTTTTTGAGCACAAGCTAAAAGGTGAATAGTCATAGCATCTACTAGTTTCTTATCTTCAACTATTTGAGTTAAAATAAAAAATAACTCTTTTGCACCATCATAATTCTCACAACTCCATTTTTCAATAGCATGTTCATAAAAACTTCTAATAAAATATATATCATCATTATCAAGTGAAAGTTTCTTCTCATCTTTTAATCTACCTTCAATCTTATCAAATGATACTTTTAAAATCTCTGCATAAACTTTATGTATACGATTTTCTTCAAGATCTAATATCAAGAGAGAATCAAGTACTTCATAAAGTTCTGATATAGATTTTGATTCTAAAGCAGCAGCTTCTTTCTCTTCTAAAAAGCCTAAAAACTCTGGATTTACTCTGGCCTCTTGTAACTCTTCTGGTGTCATACTTTATATCCCTTTATAAACTTTTTTAATCTTGTCAATACCTCTTTAGTTTTATCAGCTGTTTCAACTAAAGCTATTCTTACATAATTTTTTCCAATACCATTTCTACCTAAAAAACTTCCAGGAAGAACTTTGATATTCATCTTTTTATATAACTCTTGAGTAAATTTTAATTCATCTTCTACTTCTAGCCAAATGTAAAAAGTAGAATCAGGTATTTTTATATCTAAAATATCTTTTGCAATTTCAAAGTTCTTTTTATAAATCTTTCTAAACTCTTCTACATGATTTTCATCACTCCATGCAATTGCAGCAGTTTTTTGCATAGGCAATGGCAATGCACACCCTACATATGTTCTATATTTCATATAGTCTTTTAGTATCTCTTTATCACCTGCAATAAATCCACTTCTTAAACCTGGAGCAGAACTTCTTTTTGATATAGAGTTAAGAACTAAACAGTTTTTAAACTCACTATTTCCAACTTCCACACAAGCTTCAAGTAATGATACAGGTTTTGACTCTTCATCAAAATATAGTTCACTATAACACTCATCATTTATAAGAACAAAATCAAACTCTACAGCATCTTTAGCCCATTGTTTTAATTGTTCTTTACTTATACTTGCACTTGTAGGGTTATTTGGATAGTTTAATATAACTAAATCACACTCTTTCATCTGAGTTGGTGTTAAACTTACTAAAAAGTTATTCTCTTTTGTCATATCCATATGAATTGTTTTAGCACGACTAGCTATTGCTGCACCTTCATATATTTGATAAAAAGGGTTTGGAAAAGCGATAGTTGGTTCTTTTATATCAAAAAGTAAAAACTGTGGAAAGTTAAACAATACCTCTCTTGTACCAAAAGTAGGAATAATCTCTTGAGTTGATATAGTTACATCAAATCTTTTTGATATAAAGTTTATCATAGATTCTCTAAGATAAGTTTCCCCAGAACTTTTAGGGTATTTATTTAACAATGAACTACTTTGTTTTAATTCATCTTGAATAAATATAGGTGTATCAAACTGAGGTTCTCCAATAGTTAAACTACTTGGTAAAAACTCTTCATTTGGTCCAATATCTTTTAATAACTGAGTTAATTTTTCGAACGGATATGTTTCAAAATTCACATAATCTCCAATATTCTAAATTTCTGAAATTATACCTAATGATAGATTAAGACTTTGATTTTATAAAAAATTATCTTAACCTCTTAGACTAGTATAACCATACTTATCATTTGATCAAAATGATGGAGCAACTATAAAGATTAAGTTAATTAATATATAAAAGTTTTATAAACTTCTATATATTAATATTAAACATCTAAGTGTTCAACATCCTTAGCGTGATCTTCTATATATTTTCTTCTAGGTTCAACTTCATCACCCATAAATAATGTAAATGTTTCACTTGCTACTTCTGCATCATCAACAGTTACTTTTAAAAGTCTTCTTGCCTCTGGTGTCATAGTAGTCTCCCAAAGTTGCTCTGGATTCATCTCACCTAAACCTTTATATCTTTGAATATAAGCACCTTTTTTAGCACTATCTTCTATAGAAATTAATACTTCTATTAGATCTTGACCATTAAAGTTTGTTAAATCTCTCTCATTTAACTTTTTAAATAAATAACTAGCTTCTCCAAAATATGGACTAGCAAATAATTCATCATCAATTATTAACTCTTCAAGACCTTCATTAGTTTGAACAAAAAGATGTATTGATTCTTCAGTAACTGTTTTACTAAGTATATTTGAACCATTTGATACAATATATTTTTCAATTTCTATAAATAATTCATCATTTTGTAAACCAACTAATCTATCATTTTCAATTATATATTTTATTACATCTATTAAAGAATATCTTTTTTCAAGATTTTCCAACATACCTCTATATGCAGAAACTATTTTAAACATATCAAGTAAATCATTATAACCCATACCTTGAAATTCAAAATTACCAAGACCATGTTCTATTAAAAAGTTACTTAATGCATTATTATCTTTTAGATAAGTTTCATTTTTTCCTTTTCTATATAGGTAAAGTGGTGGTTGAGCTATATATAGGTAACCTCTATCAATAACTGGTCTTAAAAATCTAAAGAAAAATGTTAAAAGTAATGTTTGAATATGGCTACCATCTACATCAGCATCTGTCATAATAATAATCTTATGATATCTTATTTTTTCTTCGTTAAAATCTTCACCAATTCCACAACCAATAGCAGTAATCATATTTTTAATCTCTTCAGATTTTAAAATTTTATCAAGTCTTGATTTTTCAACATTTAAAATTTTACCTTTAAGAGGTAAAATTGCTTGATAAACTCTATCTCGACCTTGTTTTGCAGAACCACCAGCAGAATCCCCTTCCACTAAATAAAGTTCTGCTATCTCTGGATCTTTTGTTTGACAGTTTGCTAGCTTTCCTGGTAATGTTCCTACAGACATACTGTCAGTTTTTCTAGTTAATTCTCTTGCTTTTTTAGCAGCTTCTCTTCCTCTTGCAGCCATTAAAGATTTTTCCATTACAAGTTTTGCTTGTACTGGATTTTCTTCAAGATATTTACTCAACATCTCATATGTTAATTTTTGACAAATCGGTTTAACATAACTACTTCCAAGTTTACCTTTTGTTTGACCTTCAAATTGTGGTTCAGGTACTCTTACACTTACAACTGCAACTAAACCTTCTCTAGTATCATTACCATCAAGTTTTGCATCTTTATCTTTTGCATTTGCATTTGCTTTTAAGTAGTTTCTAATAGCTCTTGTTAAACCATCTCTAAAACCAGCTTCATGAGTTCCCCCATCTACTGTATGGATATTGTTTACAAAAGACTTTACATTTCCTGTATAAGTATCATTATAAATTAATGCAATATCAACTTCTACTCCATCCTCTTTTGCACTAAAAGATATAGAATCTGTTAAAGCTCTTGATTTATTTGTATCTTCAACAAATTGTTTAATACCACCTTCAAAATGAAAAACTTCTTTTTTTCCATCTCTTTGATCTTTTAATTCTATAGTTATTAATGGATTTAAATATGCAACCTCTTTAAATCTTTTTGCCAAAACTTCATAAGAATATTCAGTAACCTCAAAAATTGTAGCATCTGGTTGAAATTCAATAGTTGTACCTGTTTTTTTACAAGTTCCTATAACCTCTAAAGGTGTATCAAATTTACCTTCATGAAACTCTTGATAATGAATTTTTTCATCTCTATGAATTGTCATTTTAAGTGTTGATGATAAAGCATTAACTACAGATACACCAACTCCATGAAGTCCACCAGATACTTGATAAGTATCTTTATCAAATTTTCCACCAGCATGTAAAACTGTTAAAGCTACAGTTGCTGCACTAATATTTTCTACAGGATGAATATCTGTTGGTATCCCTCTTGCATTATCAGATACAATAATAGAATTTGTTTTAGTAATTGTTACTTTGATAGTATCACAAAAACCAGCCATTGCCTCATCTATTGAGTTATCTACAACTTCATAAACCATATGATGAAGACCATTAGTATTTGTATCACCAATATACATACCTGGTCGTTTTCTTACAGCTTCAAGTCCCTTAAGAACTTTAATATTACTAGCACCGTAATTGTCTTCTTTTTTTTCTACTACTTCTAAATTTTCTATTATCTCTTCACTCATTAAAATTTCCTTACTTATCTAATACAATAGGCATAACTATTGTTATAAAATTATCATCTTCTAAATAAAATGGTAAATTTGACTCATTAAATCCAACATTTATATTTTCATTATTTGTACTACTTAAAAAATCTAAAATATATTTACTGTTAACTGCTATATAAAAACTCTCTTGAATATCTAAATTCGAATCTATTTGAGTTTTTGATTCACTATCATCATCTAAAGATTCAAAAATTATTGCATCACTATTAAAAGTGATTTTTATTTTAGATTCAATTGATGTTACAAGTTTTATTGCTTCTATTAATAAAGCTTTTGATAATGAAAAATTATGTTTTAAACTTTTTGGAATTATTCTCTCATAATCTGGAAATTTACCATTTATAAGTTTTGTAAAAAATGTATAGTTGTTATTTGATACAACTAAATTTGTATCATCATATTTTATATTAGCTTCATCTAAAAATAATTTTTGTATCTCTATAATAGCTTTTTTAGGAATTATAATTTGTATCTCTTCATTTGAAAAATTTTCTAAATTTGATACTGCTAATCTTCTAGTATCAGTTGCAACAAAATTAATTTTTTGTGCTTTAATATCTATTAATGCACCATTTAATTCAAACTTAGGATTATTGTTATCTATAGATGGTGTAATTTTTTTAATACTATTTATTAAACTTATAGTATTTATATCTAAGTTTTTTAAATCATCTAATTGAGGAAATGATGGATATTCATTTGCATCATACATTGGCAATTTAAAGTTAGATCTTTTTTGTTTAATATTTAAATTATTATCAACTACTTCAAAAATAATATCATCATCTTTTAATCTTCTTATGATATTTAAAAAATTACTACCATTAACAGTAGCTTTACCATCAATAATATCTTTTATATCAGATACATGAGCTTGACAACCCATCTCATAATCTGTTGATTTAATAATAAGATTAGTATTTAAAACTTCAAGATATATATGTGAAGTTATTGAACTTGAATCTTTTTTATTTAAAAATGGTTGCATCGAAGATACAATGTTTTCAATTATATTTTTTGATATTGTAAATTTCATTTTTTTCCTTTTTATTTATATTAATAAGTAGTAATAGAAGTAGGTGATGTGAATAGATGAAAATAGATAATATATTTAGTGTTTATCTATAATTGTAGATGTTCTTAAGTAGATTTTTTTATTCACATCTATTCACATTAAATTTTAATACTTTTTAATAATCCTTATTTATAATTTTGTTTTTTAAATTTTCTATTATCAATTTAAAATTTTCATCTTTTTCTCTTAACTCATTAGCTTTAGAAATATTTTTAGATACTGATGAGTGATCTTTCATACCTAAAAATTTTGCAATATCAGGCATAGAATTATGTGTAAGTTCACGAGCTAAATATATAACTATTCGTCTTGCATTTACAACATTTACTGTTCTTTTAGATGATTTTAGATCAGATGGTTTTATATTTAATTCATTTGATACTATAGTTATAATATCAGGTAATTTTATATTTTCTTTACTTTGTTTAATTTGTTCTTTTAAAATATCTTTTACAAGATCAATTGTAATATTTTTCCCAACTAAAGTAGCAGTTGCATTTATTTGGATTAATACACCTTCTATCTCTCTTACTGAACTATCTAAGTTAGTTGCAATATAATTTACAATCTCTTTTGTTAATTGGATACCATTTAATTCACTTTTTTTCTCAATAATTAAAATTTTAGTTTCTAATTCAGGTGCTTGTATATGTGATTTTAAACCATGTTCAAATCTACTTTTTAGTCTATCTTCAAGTCCTGCAATTTGTGAAGGTAATTTATCAGCAGTTAAAACTATCTGCTTATTTGCAGTGTGAAGTTCGTTGAATGTATGAAAAAATTCCTCTTGAGTAGTCTCTTTACCACTTAAAAACTGAATATCATCAATAAGTAAAAGATCACATTGACGATATTTTGATTTGAAATGTTCCATATTTTTATTTTTCATACTAAATAAAAAGTCATTCATAAACTGCTCTACAGTTACATAAATTACATTTTTATCTTTCTCAACTGCATCATTTCCTATTGCTTGAAGTAGATGAGTTTTTCCAAGTCCAGTTCCACCATAGATAAATAGTGGGTTATATTGTATACCTGGTTTAAGTGCTACTGCTTTTGAGGCAGTATATGCCATTTGATTTGAACTACCAACAACAAAAGAATCGAAAGTATATGATTGATTTAAAATAGTACTTTGAGGTGTATTATTTGTGATTTTATCACTCATAATCTCTTTTTTACTTCTTCTTCTTTCACCTGTAATTTTAATCTCAATAGATGGTCTTACATTTGTATTTTTTTCAAAAATATCTTCAATAATTGTAGTGAATTTTGTTTTGATAAAATTTGCAATAAATTTATTTTGAACTTCAAAAACTGCTAGTTCATCACTTGAACTTGCTTTTTTATATATGAGTTGCTTTAAGTATCTATCAAAATTATTTTGAGAAACTTCATTTTTAAGTGCTGCTAATATATCTTTTGTTGTCAAAGTTAATTTCATCCTATTTTTATATCTATTTATTATATCCAAAAAAAGTAAAAATATGGTATGATAATTTTAATGTGATGTGAATTATGTGAATAAAAGAAATTTTAGGTGTGAATAAATGGATAATATTAAAGTTTTAGCTATAGATCCTGGTACCATTAACTGTGGTTATTCAATTTTAGAAGTGAATTCAAGTGTGAATAAACCAAAATTAATTGAAGCTGGTCTTATAAAAATGAAATCTAGAATATTACAAGAACAAATTTTAGAATTAGTAGAAGGTATTGATCTAATTTTAAAAAATCATAAAATTTCTGAAGTAGCTATAGAAGATATATTTTTTGCATATAATCCAAAATCTGTTATAAAATTAGCTCAATTTAGAGGAGCATTAAGTTTAAAAATACTTCTTGAAATTGGTAATTTTAGTGAATATACAGCATTGCAAGTAAAAAAAGCTGTAACAGGAAATGGAAAAGCTAGTAAGGAACAAGTTGCTTTTATGGTAAAAAGATTACTAGGTATAAAAAAAGAGATAAAACCCTTAGATATTACAGATGCAATTGCTGTTGGATTGACTCATTGTCAAAGATTAAGGTTAAAATAGTTAATTATCTTAAATTAAAATTAAATTTATTCTGATATAATTTGATATGAAAATATTTTTAATTGAAGATAATAGAGATTTAAATCAGTTTATGACTGATACATTTGTAAAAATTGGTTATGAAGTTGTTTCTTGTTGTGATGGGCAGAAAGCATTTGATTTAGTAAATGAACTTTATGATTTATATTTAGTTGATATAAATTTACCAAATTTAAATGGATTAGAACTAGTAAAAAAGATTAAAACTATTAAAAATGATGCTAAAGTATTTATTATAAGTGGTGATGATAATATCGATACTATTTTAGAAGCATATAACTTAGGTATAAATGATTATATAAAAAAACCTTTTGATCTAAGAGAAATACTTGCAAAAATAAACGTTGTTTTTGAAAATATAAATCAAAATGAGATAAAAATTACTGAAGATTGTTATTATTTTTGTGATGAAAGAGTTGTTAAGTTTAAAGGTAAAATTATAAAATTAACAAAAAAAGAATCTAAATTATTAGATATTTTAGTTAAAAATATGGGTAAAATGGTTTCAACAAAAGATATTGAATTGGCAGTTTGGGGTGAAAATTTTGAAAATGGTCACACAAGACAATTAGTATCAAAGTTAAAGAAAATTTTACCTTGTGATGATATTATTAAAAATCACTCTTCAAATGGTTATGGAATAATAATTTAGATATTAAATTAATTTGGTATTTTTATAGTAAACATTGCACCATCTTTTACATTTTTTACTAAAATTGTTCCATTTATTTTTTCAATAATTGTTTTTGACATATAAAGACCTATTCCAGTTCCTTTCCCATCATCTTTTGTAGTAAAATTTGATTTAAAAATATGATCTATAATATTTTCTGGGATTCCACCAGCATTATCACTAATATCAACATATGTAAAATCTAATTCTTTCCTAATATTTATATCTATTTTTTTATTTTTTTGATCTTTTTTGAATTCATCTTTTGCATTATTTATTATATTTATTACAATATGTTTAAATTCATTTTGTATTATATTTACTTTAGTATCTAAGTCACCCATTATATTTATATTCATTTTTTCACTTGTAATAGTATCTTTTAATAAAATTAAAATTGATTTTAAACTATCTTCTAGTAATACTTTTTGAGTAGATATATTTGGTCTAAAAAAGTTTCTAAATTCATTCATAGTTGATAAAAGATGTTGTATCTGTATATTTACTTTGTTAGCACACATATTTACATCTTCAAATGTTAAATCTTCATTTACCATATCTTTCATTTGTAATGATTGTATATTTAAAGATATTGCATTTATAGGTTGTTGCCATTGATGTGCAATAGAATCTATCATCTCTCCCATAGCTGCTAGTTTTGCTTGTTGATGTATAATTTTATCTTGTTCTATTATTTTATTTTCTAAATTATCTTGATATTTTAAAGTGTCAGTCTTATCTTTTATTGTATCTAATATTTTAGAAATTATATTTATAAAATCATTAGTTTGTATAGGTTTTAGTATATAATCATATACTTTTGATTTTATTGAATCCATTAGATACTCTGTTTCATTATGTGCTGATATTATTAAAACTGGGATATTATTATTTATCTCTTTAATTTTCTTAATCATATCTATACCATTCATTTTTGGCATATTTATATCTGTAATTATAATATCAATAGAGGAATTAAATTTTTCTATACCATCCATACCATCATATGCTATAATAATATTATTAAAAAATATTTTAAGTAATTCAATTGTTGAATTTCTAGCTTCTTTATTATCTTCTACATATAAAACTGTTAAATTTTTAGAAAAATCTTTTAGACTATTTATATATTCTTTATTCATTGCTCTTCCTATATTCATAATATTATTTGGAATGTTACGCCATCATTATTATTTGTAACTTTTAATTTACCACTACACCTATTTTCAATAATTCGTTTTGACATATAAAGACCCAATCCTGTACCATCTCTTTTCTCTTTAGTTGTAAAATATGGATCAAATATTTTTTCTATAATCTCTTTAGGTATTCCCAATCCATTGTCAGATACCTCGATAATATTTTTCATATCTTTTTCATATGTTTTTATAGTTATATGTGGTTCTTTAATATTTTTTTCAATTAATATATCTTCTGCATTTTTTAAAAGATTTAATACTACTTGTTGAATCTCATTTTTAAATGTTAATATATTTTGGTTTGATAAAATATTTTTATTTATTATTATACCTTTATTTTCAATAGAACTTCGTGATATCTTTAAAGAATCATCAATAATCTCTTCTAATGTCGTTTTAATTTTAGTACTATTAGATTTAAAAAAGTTTCTAAAATCATCAATAGTAGAACTTAAATATTGTGAATAGTTTGATATATTTTTAATCTGCTTTTCAAAATATTTACTATCATAATCATCAAGCATAATTTTTAATTCTAGGGCAGATGTTGTAGATGAGATAGAAGATAGTGGTTGACGCCATTGATGGGCAATCATACTAATCATCTCACCAACTTGTGCTAATCTACTTTGTTGAATCATAAATTGTTCTTTTTCATCATTTTTCTTTATTTCACTTTTTACTTCATCTTGTAAGTTTTTTGTATGTGAATTGATTTTTTCAAGCATATTGATAATTGTATTATTAATAATTGCAATTTCATTTTTTCCTTTCATTTTTTCAATTTTAAGATTTTTAGTATTTTTTGGATCAAATGTTTCAAGTTTTTGAGATATAGTTAAAATAGGTTTAAAATTATATAATAATAATTTTGTAAATAAGACTATAAAAATAATAAAGCCCATACCTATTATTATAAACATATTTTGAAATTTATTAATTGCATTTATATAATTAGTATTTGAATATGATATTTCTAAGTAAGCTACAGTTTTATTAGTATTTTTATCTATTAATTTTTTTGTTCTTTTTATAATATTTTTATTTTCATTATTAATAATTTTTTTTGATATGATATTTTTATCTAAAGATATTAATTTTATAGATTTTATATCTTTATTTGAATTTGTAATACGAGTAAATGCTTTATCAATATTATTAATAATATTAAACTCAAGATTTATTTTAACTATTGGTGATACTGTGTTTAACAAGATATTAATCTTTGTTAGTTGCTCCTCTAATAATATTTTTTTATAGTTTTCAAATATTACATAATATATAGTACTAAATGATAATATAAAAGCAATTGTAACCATAATGATGATTTTTAAAACAAATGATATATTATTTATCATAGATCTCTACAATTTGTAAAAATTGGTTATTAAAATTTATTTTATTATTTATAAATAGTTTCTTATTTAAATATATATCAATTTTATTTTTAATATCTATATATATTAAAGCACCTGTTTTTAAATTTTCATAGTCGTAACCAAATGTTACTATATGATTCTTCTTTGTATAGTTATTTAATAATCTATATAAAGATTTTTCTATATCAAAATAATAAAAAGCATCAATATGATTTTTATTGTCATTCAAATAATTTTTAATATCAGTATCATATAAAATTTTTGTATTTAAACTAAATAGTTTTATTTTATTTGGTAATAAATCTTTAAACTCTATAGCTTTTGATATTTGTTTTTTATTTACTACTAAAACTAAATTTATCTCTTTATCTGTCTTATTAACAATATCCTCAATTTGTAATAAACATACAGGTACAATTCTTTTATGAATTGATAATATATTAGCTTTTAAATTACTAAATATAAATATTGTAATGATAATTGATAAAAATATTTTATTCATAGGCTAAAATCTATAATTTATTCCAACATAATAATTTCTTTGTTGATAAAGTATATCATCAGGTATAGTATTTATAGATGATGGAACTATTATATCTTTATTAAAAATATTCTTTATTCCAAATGTGATCTCAATATTATTTTTATTTGGAAGATATTTAAATGCTATATCAGTATAATATTGAGCTTTTACTTTATCTCTTGTATCTAGTCTTTCTCTTTCTTTAGAACCAATATATCTAAAATATAGAGTTGATGAAAATTTTGAGTATGGAAGATAAGATAAACTTACATTTCCTAATATTTTTGAATATTTACCAATATCAACTTTTGATTCATTATAATAAGCATTATTATATGAAATATTTGAGTTTAATAAAAAATCGTTATTAAAGTTATGTAATAGTTCTACTTCAACACCTTGACTAATAATATCTTCAGTTTCATTTAACCAATTACTATTTATAAGATTTTCTATAATTGAGTGAAAAATAGTAGTTTGAATTTTATTTTTACCAGACTTATAAATATGTTGAAATTCATAGGTATCTATAGTTTCCGCATCTATTGGTCCATTTCTCTCCTCTATAAATGTGGGAGGTCTATATGCTTCACCATACTGAAGTTTAAATGTATTTTGAGGATTATATCTATAAACAAAAGCTATTCTTGGAAGTATAGAATTTGTTAATTTTGAATTTGATATATCAAAATATTTTTCATATCTAGCTCCTACACTTAAATCTAATGTATCATTTAAATTTATATTATCATGAAGATAAAAGGATGTTGTATCTTTTTTATTTGTACTATCATCAACTTTTTTTGTTGTAGAGTATTCTATTCCTGATACAATTTCATGATTTTTTATTTTGTAGATACTATCTAACATAAAATAACTTTTTTTATATTTTATATCAGTATTTAATTTTCCAAATGGTATAGATACATTATCCATTATATAATTATAATTTAATATACCAACTTTTGGTTCTATTGAAAGATTTGAATTTAAAGTAAACTTGTTTGATAGTTCAACTGTTTGGTAATCATAGATGAAATTTTCTTCATCATCTTTTTGTGGAAAAGTTGATAATAATCCATAAAATTCACCTTTTTTTGCTCTATTTAGTGAAATTTTAGCATTAAAATCCTTATATGAAATATTTGCAATAAAATCTTTTTCTTCTCTTAATGTTTCAATATTATTTGGTTCTATACCATTATCATCATCTGTAATTATACTTGCATCTATTTTTAAATCTTTATTATTATAGTTTAAAGTTGCACCTACTAGATTTGAAGTTGAATCTTTAATATAAAATATACTATTTGTATTTTTTTTAGTTACTATATTGATTACACCACTAAAAGCATATTCTCCATATAAGGCAGAAGCTGGTCCTCTGATAACTTCAATTCTTTCTATGATATCAATAGGTAGATTAAAATGTATTATGCCAGATGCATTACTATTTTGTCCTACACCATTTATCATAATTTTAGTTTTTCCTGAACCTGTTATTCCACCTACACCTCTAGTGATAATATTTTTAGTTCCTGTTGAACTTAAACCTATATCTACACTTGGTATAAGTTTTAGAGCTTCATAAAAGTTTTTTATACCTTGTCTTTTTAACTCTTCATTTGTAAGGATAGTGATGATACCTGGTGCATATGTGGTTTCAACATTATTTTTTGTAGCAATTTTTGTTGTAGTTTCAATCTCATTTAGAAGATCACTAAATTCATCTGCAAATAGATAACTTGAACTAGAAAATAATATTAATGATGATAAAAGTATTTTTTTCATAGGATCTATTTACAATTCATCATTTATACAATTAGTAAATAAATACCTATGTTCTGATGGTAATATATCGTATAATTTTTTTGCTAAATCTCTTATCTCCCATAGGGCAGCTTTACTACTTCTTAATGTTATAAAGTTTTGTAAACTTCTTGCATTTATAGTCCAAGTAAGTTCAGTTTTATAACTCTCAGGTAGACAATATTTTGCTTTGTCATTTGCTACACCATCAAGAAGCATTAATCTTAAGTTTTCTAAGGCTACAGTTGAACTAAAATCAACTCCTAAGTCATCTGTCCATACTAGATATTTAGATGCTCTTAACATATGTTCATCTGCATAAACTTCATCTTTTGAAGCAAAGTTCTTTTTTAACTCTACCATACTCATACCATCAGTGAAACTATCTTCATTTTTTAACTCTTTTAGAGTATATCTTGTAGATTTTACACTTGGACTAGCCATTCTATGTCTTGCTAATTCTTGAAGTAAAGCACGACTAACATCACTTATATAAAAAGTATATGAAAGGTGTTCTAATGTAGAAGCATGTTTAAATTTATTTCCAACTCTATCTATAAGTTCTTTATCTTTCTCTCCACCCTCATCACTTTTATCAAAACTTTGCCAACAAGTTCTTATAGCATGAGCACATATTTTTAGATTTGAGTGTTGTAATAGTTCAACTTCCATTTTTTACCTCTAGATTTTATTTATTGTATTATATACAAAATTGCCTTATATGCTTAACTTTATATATCCATAAAAAAAGGCTTGAAAATTAATTTCAAGCCTTTTTTAGATTGCAATTTATAAGAATTAGTGGCTACAACCACATCCACCTTGACCATCACCATTATGTGTACCACAACCACCAGATTGTTTTTGAGCCTCTTGCTTAGCTTTATGAGCTTGACCCTCTGTACTACAAGCACTAACACCTGCAGGAAGAGTAGGTTGAATAGCTTCGTTACTAATACTACCATTTTCATTTGATTTTTCAATATTTTCCCATAACATCTCTGCTGCTTTTAAATATCTTTTTCCAGATGCACTATCAGGATAGAAGTAAACTACTGGTTTACCTTCATCTCCACCAACTCTAATAGATGGTTCAATAGGTATATTTGCAATAACTTCAGTATCATATTCTTTAGCTAAATCATCACAAGTTCCAGCTCCAAATATATCTGATTCTTCACCACATTTAGGACAAACAAATCCAGACATATTTTCAACTATTCCTGCTACTGGGATATGTAGTTTTTTAAACATATCTAAAGATCTTCTACTATCATCAAGTGCAACATGTTGAGGAGTAGTTACATTAATACCTGCAGCTACTGGAACACTTTGTGCTAAAGTAAGTTGAGCATCACCAGTTCCTGGAGGCATATCTATAACTAAACAGTCTAATTCTCCCCAAGCTATATCTTGTAAAAGTTGAGTAATAGCTTTCATAACCATTGCTCCTCTCCACATTAATGCTTGACCCTGATCTACTAAACTACCCATAGACATAACTTCTATTCCATATGCTTTAAAAGGTATAACTTTTTGTCCAATAATCTCTGGCTCAGTTCCTTCTAAACCAACCATACGAGGTATATTTGGTCCATAAATATCAGCATCAAGTAGTCCCACTTTTTTACCTTGCATAGCAAGAGCAATAGCTAAGTTTACTGAAGTAGTTGATTTTCCAACTCCACCTTTACCTGAACTTACCATTATAAAGTTTTTAACTTGTGGAGCTATATTTTTTCCACTTTGAGAGTTACTGCTTTGTTTTGGAGCTTGTGGTTTTGATACCATTATTTGTATAGTGTTAAGTCCTAAAACTTTTAACTCTTTAGTAATATCTTCTTTTAAACTTTGTTCAACTTCTGGAGCTGATGATGTTATCTCGATAGATACTGTTACATCATTTCCATTTAAATCTACATCTTTAACAAATCCAAAATCAACAATAGACTTTGTAAATCCTGGATATGTTACAGATTTTAATTTTTCATTAATATCAGCAATAGTTGCCATAAATTTTCCTTTATATTTTTAAGTATTTGTATTATAATCCAAATAAGATAAATATAGTCTTATTTAGTTTATGTAATTATAATATTTATAAGATGGGTAATATTATACTAAATTCTGCGCCTATATAACTATTTTCATTATATGTAAAATTATGATTATCTACAGTTATTTTTCCAAGAAAATTATTTTCTATTATCATTTTTGTCATATGTAGGCCAATACCTGAACCATTTTCTTTATCTTTTGTTGTAAAATGTGCGTCAAAAATTTTTGATATGATATTATTTTCTATCCCAGCAGCATTATCCCAAAATTTAATTATGATATTATTTTTTGATATTGATGATGTTATAAATATAAGCTTTTCATTTTCATTTTGCTTTAGAGCATCAATACTATTAGATAACATATTTGTAATAACTTGAATAAATTCATTTTTTATTCCATAAAGTTCTATATCACTTAATTCATAAATTAACTTTATATTTTGATCTTTAAATTTAGTTTCTAAAAGTTTTTTAGATTTTATAATAGCAGATGTTATTGAAAACTTTTGTTTTATTTTGTTTTCTTGGAAAAAATCACGAAAGTTATCAATAGTATCACTTAAATATTGTGTTGCCTCACTGATTTTATGAGTGTACTGAATAAACTCTTCATCACTTAGTATATCCATCTCTTTTTGAAGCTCCAAAGCTCCTGAAGAGGTAGTGATTAAAGATAATGGTTGTTTCATCTGATGTGCGATATTTTCTAGCATCTCACCCATTGAGGCCATTTTTGATTGTTCTATTAATAGTTGTTCTTGTTTTTCATTATCATTTAATAGGTGTTTGGTTTGTCTATCACTTTGTTTAATAATAGTATTAAATCTTTTATTTAATTTATGAGCTTTAACATTTTTTATAAAAAAGTTTTTCATAGTTCTATCATTCATTTTCATTACAGAATTAAATCTTTTTTCTAAATTATCATATTTTAGTTTTAATTCCTCATAATTATGTTTGTCATTTGATAGACTATGATTCATAAATTAATCCTTTTTATCTACAGCCAAATCAGGATGATTTTCTACAATCTCTCTTGTGATTTTATATGAACAAAATTTTGGTCCACACATAGAACAAAATTCTGCTTCTTTAA
>CAZLZQ010000022.1:0-1732 GCA_964564065.1 uncultured Arcobacteraceae bacterium
TAATATCTCCAACTTCCATCTCACATCTTGAAACTAACTCTTCAAGTTTTTCAGGTGTTGATTCAAAAAATTTATTTAATGGACCTTTTAATCCATCCTCTTTCATTTGAAAATATCCAAGACCACTAGCTCCAAATTTTCTAACAAACTCTTCGAAACCTTTCATTTGTCTTTTACTAAATACATTATCACCATTTGGTACTTTTAATGCTTTGATTCTATTGTTTTTCTTATCTTTTGCAATATTTGAAAAGATATCAAGTGTACAAAAATCAAAAATATCAGATACTTCTGTCATCTTTAAATCATATCTCATATCTGGTTTATCTGAACCATAAAGTTCCATTGCATCATTATATGTCATTCTTGTAAAAGATTGAGGCACATCAAAACCACAAGCAGTAAAT
Source organism: uncultured Arcobacteraceae bacterium (assembly GCA_964564065.1). Lineage (GTDB taxonomy): Bacteria > Campylobacterota > Campylobacteria > Campylobacterales > Arcobacteraceae > JAIOSF01. The sequence continues at coordinate 408 of CAZLZQ010000022.1, forward strand.
GTATCATAAATAACTTTTTCTGCAACTTTCATAACATCATCTTGAGAACAAAAAGACATCTCAACATCTATTTGTGTAAACTCTGGTTGTCTATCAGCTCTTAAATCTTCATCTCTAAAACATTTAGCAATTTGAAAATATTTATCAAATCCAGATACCATTAAAAGTTGTTTAAATAGTTGTGGTGATTGAGGAAGAGCATAAAATTCTCCATGATGTACTCTTGAAGGTACTAAATAATCTCTAGCTCCCTCTGGAGTAGATTTTGTTAATATAGGAGTTTCTACATCTAAAAAGTCCATATCATTTAAACAGTTTCTTACTGCAATATTTGCTTTACTTCTTAGTTTAAATATATTGTAAGATTTTGTTCCTCTAAGTTCTAAAAATCTATTTCTTAACTTGATCTCTTCGTTAACTTTTTCATCATTCATATCAAATGGCATAGTTTTAGATCTATTTTCTATAATTAAATTATCAATTACAAGCTCTATTTTACCAGTAATTAAATTTGGATTTTCAAGGCCTTCACCTCTAGCTCTTACTTTTCCAGTTGCTATTAATACATACTCATCTCTTACGTCTTCCGCAATAGAGTGAACCTCTTTATTATCAGCAGGATCACAAACTAGTTGTACTAAACCACCTTTATCTCTTAAATCTATAAAGATTAAACCACCATGATCTCTTCTACTATTTACCCAACCAGCAACAGTAACTGTTTGTCCAATATTATCTTCTGTTACATCTGTACAATAATGTGTTCTCAAAATCTTACCTTTTTATATATTTATTTACATAATTTTTTTGGATTATAGCTAAAATACCATTAAAATATCTTAGTACATTATGTATTGAACATATATCTTTATTTTTACTTCTTTATATGGTCTAGGATAGTCTTTGTATGCTAATTTTATAGTTTTTATTGTATTACTGTCAAGTGCAGTATATTGTGAACTATCTGAGATAAAAAGATCACTTATATCACCATTTTTATGTAATATAAATTCTACTACATTTACACCTTTTTGTTTTGTTCTAATCGAAATATTTGGATATTTTAAATATTTTTGTGTTATTTGTCCAATAACATTTAAATTTGTTTTTAAAAATTGTTTATCCATTTTTGATAATTTAAAATATTCATCACCATAAAGTTCTATATAACTTTGTGTTATTTTATCAAGCTTTTTTATATTTTCTAATTCTTTTTGTATCTCTTTATTTTTTTCATATAAACTTTTTTGTTTTTTTATAACTTTTTTTGTTTTATTTATAGTAAAAAACTTTTTTAAATTTATCTCTTGTTTTTCTTTTTTTAT